>JANOLY010000067.1:0-8375 GCA_031420055.1 Burkholderiales bacterium
CGCACGACTCGGTGGCGCGCTACACCAGCCTGGGCGTGGAAGTGCAGATCGGCCAGGCGCGCATCCTCGACCCCTGGCATGTGCAGATCACGTTGGAGGACGGGCGCGTGCAGGTGCTGAGCACACGCGCCATCGTCATCGCCACGGGTGCACGGCCCTTCGTGCCGCCACTGCCGGGCATCGCAGACAGCGGCTACCTCACCAGCGACACGCTCTGGGGTCTGCGCGAACTGCCACCGCGCCTGGTGGTGCTGGGCGGCGGGCCCATAGGCTGCGAGCTGGCGCAGGCCTTTGCCCGTTTGGGATCGCAGGTGACGCAGGTGGAGATGGCGCCGCGCATCATGGCCCGCGAGGACGATGACGTGTCGGCCTTCGCAAGAAAGGCGCTGCAGGCCGATGGCGTGCAGGTGCTGACCCACCACAAAGCACTGCGCTGCGAGAAGGTCGGCGACGACAAGTTCATCGTGGTCGAGGCTGGCGGTGTGGAAAAACGCATAACCTTCGACGTTCTGCTGTGCGCGGTGGGCCGCGTGGCACGCTTGCAAGGCTTTGGGCTGGAAGAGCTGGGCATCCTCACCGACCCGCAGACCCAGCGCACCGTGCCCACTGACGAGTACCTGCAGACCATCTATCCCAACATCCTGGCCGCTGGTGACGTGGCCGGCCCCTACCAGTTCACCCACACCGCCGCGCACCAGGCCTGGTACGCCGCGGTGAACGGCTTGTTCGGCGGCTTCAAGCGCTTCAAGGTGGACTACCGCGTCATCCCCTGGGCCACCTTCATCGACCCCGAGGTCGCGCGCGTGGGCCTGAACGAGCAAGAGGCGCGCGAGAAGGGCGTGGCGTACGAAGTCACGCGCTACGGCATCGACGACCTCGACCGCGCCATCGCCGACAGCGCCGCCCACGGCTGGGTGAAGGTGCTGACCGAGCCAGGCCGCGACCGCATCCTGGGCGCCACCATCGTGGGCCTGCATGCTGCCGACCTGCTGGCTGAATTTGTGCTGGCCATGAAGCACGGGCTGGGGCTGAACAAGATCCTGGGCACCATCCACACCTACCCGACGCTGGCCGAGTCCAACAAGTACGCCGCCGGCGAATGGAAGCGCGCGCACCAGCCGCTGGCCTTGCTGCGCTGGGTGGCGCGCTTTCATGCCTGGCGGCGCGGCTAGTTTGGCGCTGCCGGCGCCGGCCCAGCATGGCCTGCGCGCCATGGCCCACGGCGCTGAGCTGCAGTTCGCGCCGTGAAGCACCTGCTGCTGCTGGGCGGCGGACACGCCCACGTGCACGTGCTTCAGCAGTTGGCGCAGCAGCCCCTGGCCGGCGCTCAGGTGACGCTGGTCACGCCGTTTGAGCGCCAGATGTATTCGGGCATGGTGCCCGGCCTGGTGGCGGGCCACTACCAGGCGGCCGATTGCGTGATCCCCTTGCGCGCGCTGGCCCAGGCCGCCGGCGTGCGCTTCGTGCAGGCCAGCGCCGTGCGGCTGGATGCCAGCGCGCGACTGCTTGAACTGTCTGACGGCACCGTGCTTGGCTGCGAGCTGCTGTCGCTGGACACCGGCGCCGTCATGCACCGCGACCACCTGCCCGGGGCGCGCGAACACGCTATGTTCGTGCGGCCCATCGAAGACTTTGTGCAGCAGCTCGATGCCTTGTGGTCGCGCGCGGCGCAACGCCGCCTGGCGCTGGTGGTTGTCGGTGCTGGTGCGGCCGGTGTTGAGCTGGCGCTGGCCCTGCAGCACCGGCTGGGCCGGGCGGCGGCGGGCGTTCAAATCAGCCTGGTCACTGGCGGTCCGGCGCCCTTGGCCGGCTACCCGGCGGCGGTGATGGCGCGTGTGCAGCGCACGCTGGTTGCGCACGGCGTGACGGTGCTTCGACAAGCCGCTATGGCGGTCGAAGCAACGGCCGTCGTGCTGGCCGACGGCCACCGCCTGGCCTGCGACGCTGCCGTGCTGGCCACCGGCGCCCAGGCGCCCGACTGGCTGCGTGGCAGCGGCCTGGCACTGGACGCACAAGGCTTTGTGCTGACCCGATCGAGCTTGCAGAGCACATCGCACGCCACCGTGTTTGCCGTGGGCGATGTGGCCACCCGCCAAGAGTCGCCACACGCCAAGAGCGGCGTCTACGCCGTGCGCGCCGGGCCCGCGCTGGCGCTGAATTTGCGCCGGGCGCTCGTCGGCGAAGTCCTGCAGCCGCACCACCCGCCTGCGCGCACGCTCAACCTGGTGTCTTGCGGCGAACGCAGCGCCATCGCGGCCTGGGGCGATTGGTCGGCCCAGGGCCGCTGGGTGTGGTGGGTGAAGGACTGGATCGACAGGCGCTTTGTCGCCCGTTACACCACGGCCGCTACTCCCGCGGCTTGAACGCAATGATGATCACCGGCGGCACGCGCCCGTCGCTGTCGCGCGGCAGGCGACTGGTGCGGTCGATGGCGCGCAGCACGGCTTCGTCCCAGTCGGCGTGGCCGCTGCTCTTGAGCAGGCGGCGCGACAGCACCTGGCCGCTGGCGGCGGCGCGCACTTCGACTTCGGCCACGGCGTTGTCTGGAGCGTTTCCGGTGAACACGGTGTTGGCGCGTATCAGCGCCGCCAGTCGCCCGCTGTAGGCGGCCGAGGGTGCGGCGTCGGTGGCCGCGGCGCCGCGGCTGGTGGCGCTGCCGGTGCCGCTGGGCCCCGCCTGGCCCATCATGCGGCGCAGGTTTTCGGCCCGCTGCTCGGCCAGTCGGGCCTCTTCGGCCAGCAGTTCGCGGGCGGTGTCGCGGCGCTTTTGCTCGGCCTTCACGGCGCGCTCAGCCTCGGCCTCCTTTTGCCGGATGGCCTCGGCTTGGCGCTGGGCTTGGGCTTGGGCTTGGGATTGGGCTTGGGCCTGGGCTTTGAGCTCGCGTGCCTTCTGGGCTTCGTCGGTGCGGCGCTTTTGCTCAAGCTCGGCCTTGCGTTTTTCGGCCCGTTCGGTGGCGATGTCGGCGTCGGGCCGCGGCGGGGGCTCGGCCTTGACGGGCGCCGGTACGGGTGGCGGCGGTGCGGGTTCAGGCGCAGGCGGTGGTGCGGGCGCGGGTTCGGGGCGCGGTGCTGCCACCTGCGGCACGGCGGCCCACAGTTCGGCGCTCACCACCTCGGGCGCTTGCGTGCGCCAGTCGGTGGCGTAGGTCAGTGCCAACAGCAGGCCGGCGTGCGCCAGCAAGGCCAGCGCCGCACCCGGCGCCAGCCCGCCGGGCGCGCGGGGCAGCAAGGTGTCGTGCATCAGCGTGGCGGTGGCAGCCATGGTGTGACGTTGCGGGAAGCGGTCAGCCGGCCTGCTTCACGCTCAGGCCCACACGCCGCACACCGGCGCGCTGCAGCGTGTCCATCACCTTGACCACGCTTTCGTAGCGCACGCTCTTGTCGGCGCTGATGACCACCGGCACGTCAGCATTGCCCGCCTGGCCCTGGCGCACGCGCGCGGCCAGTTGCGCCAGCGTCACGGGCATGGGCTCTTGCTGGTCAGTGCGCAGGCGCAGCTTTTCGTCGCTGCCCACGATGACCTCGACCACGCTGGCCGGGCGCTGCTGGCTCTTGCCTACCGAGGGCAGGTCGACCACGCCCGTCGTGATGAGCGGTGCGGTGACCATGAAGATGATCAGCAGCACCAGCATCACGTCGATGAACGGGACCATGTTGATCTCGTTCATCGATCGGCGCCGGCGCCCGCCGCCTCGGCTCATCAGTGAGGACATCAGCGGCTCGCCGCGCCCCCCGCCACGCCGCCGGCCGCGGGCTGGCTGGCGTTGCGCTGCAGGATGTTGGAGAACTCTTCGATGAACGTCTCGAGCTGGATGGCGATGCGGTCGATGTCGCGTGCAAAGCGGTTGTAGGCCACCACCGCGGGGATGGCCGCGAACAGGCCGATGGCAGTGGCCACCAGCGCCTCGGCAATGCCGGGGGCCACGCTGGCCAGCGTCACCTGCTGCAGGTTGGACAGGCCCACGAATGCATGCATGATTCCCCACACCGTGCCGAACAGGCCCACGTAGGGCGACACCGAACCCACGCTGGCCAGGAAGCTGAGATTGCTTTCCACCACATCAAGCTCGCGCTGGTAGCTGGCGCGCATGGCGCGGCGCGCGCCGTCGAGCTGCACGGTGCTGTCCAGCCGCTTTTCGCGCAGCTTCAGGAATTCACGCATGCCGCTGGCAAAGATGCGTTCCATGGGCGAGGTGTCGGCCTTGCCGGTGACGGCCTGGTTCATCTCGGTCAGGCTCTTGCCCGACCAGAATTCGCGCTCGAAGTCTTCATTGCCGCGCTTCACGCGCTTCAAGCCAAACACCTTGCCGAAGATCACCGTCCAGCTCGCCAGTGAGGTGAACACCAGCCCGGCCATGACGAGCTGCACCACCAGGCTGGCCTGCAAGATGAGGGTGGTGATGGACAGGTCGGTGGTCATGGCAAGCAATCAAGCAGCGGGGTGGGAATGCGGCGGGGCCTGAAGGTTCCCGGGCCCGCGCAGTTCACGCTCAAGCCGGTCCACGGCAACTTGCAGTTCGGGCAGCGCGTTGGCAAAGGACAGCCGCACAAAGCGGTCGGCCCCGGCCGGGCCGAAGTCGCGACCGGGTGTCAGCGCGACGTGGGCACGCTTCATCATCTCGAAGCAGAAGTCCCAGGCGTCGGCCGGGCCCGCACCGGCGTTCTGCGCGGCCAGGAAGCGGCTGCAATCGGCCCAAACGTAGAAGGCGCCGTCCGGCGCCACCGGCACCTCGAAGCCGATGCGCTGCAGCGCCGGCACGATGAAATCGCGGCGGCGGCGAAACTCTTCGCGCCGGCTTTCGTACTCGGCCAGCGACGCGGGCTCGAAGCACGCCAGCGCGGCACGCTGGGCCAGCGTGGAGGGGCAGATGTAGAGGTTTTGCGCCAGCTTCTCCACGGCGCCCACCAGGGCCGGCGGCAGCACCATCCAGCCCAGCCGCCAGCCCGTCATGCTGAAGTACTTGCTGAAGCTGTTGATCGAGATCACGTCATCACCCAACGCCAGCGCGCTGTGGCCGTAGGCGTCGTCATAGCTCAGGCCGAGGTAGATCTCGTCGACCAGCGTCACGCCGCCGCGCTCGCGCACTGCGGCCACGATGGCGGCCCTGGCCGCCGGTGCGATCGACGTGCCCGTGGGGTTGCTGGGCGAGGCCAGCAGCACACCGCGTGTGGCCGGGCCCCAAGCGGCAATGACGGAATCGGCATCGAGCTGAAACCGCGCCGCGGCGCTGGCCGGCAGCAGCCGCGCCGTGGCGCCGGCGGCCGCGACGAAGTGTCGGTTGCAGGGGTAGCTGGGGTCGGGCATGAGCACGTCGTCGCCCGACTCGAACAGCGCCAGGCAGGCCAGTTGCAACGCGGCCGATGCGCCGGCGGTGACGACGATGCGCTCTGGCGCGATGTCCAGCCCGAAGCGCGTGCCGTACCAGGCGGCGATGCACCTTTGCAGCGCCGGCAGCCCGGTGGCGTGCGTGTACTGCGTGGCGCCGGCGTCCAGGCAGGCTACGGCCGCGTCGCGCACCAGTGCAGGCGCGGTGAAATCGGGCTCGCCGATGTTCAGGTAGATCATGGCCTCGCCGCCGCGGGCCGGGTCGCATTCGGGGCTGCGCGCGATCACGTCGGCGGCCTTGGCGCACTCCATCACATAGAACGGCTCGATGTGTTCGAGCCGGCGGGCGGTGCGGATCACGCGGGCGGGCTCAATCGGGCTGCGGCAAGGGCGGCAGCACCGGCCGCGGCGCGGGGCGAGGGCGCGCGCCGCGTGCTTCCAGCGGGCGCAGTTCGGCAGCGGCCTTGTCGAGCACGCCGTTCACGTACTTGTGGCCGTCGGTGCCGCCAAAGCTCTTGGCCAGCTCGACGGCTTCATTGATGGCCACGCGGTAGGGGATGTCCACGCAATGCATCAGCTCGTAGGTGCCCAGCATCAGCACCGCATGCTCCACCGGCGACAGGTGCTCGGGGCGGCGGTCGATGTGGCGCTTGATGACAGCGTCCAGCGCAGTGGCCTGTTCAATGGCGCCACGGTACAGCGCGTCGAAGTGGGCGCGGTCGCACTTGCTGAAGTCTTCCAGCTCCATGATGTGCGCCTCGCCCGTGGCCGCGTCACCCCCGGCCACCAGCCACTGGTACAGGCCCTGCAACGCAAACTCGCGCGAGCGGCGCCGGCCCGAGCGTGCGGCGGTCGCGCGTTTGGGCGCGGCAGGTGCGGCAGGCGCGGCAGGCGCGGCAGGCTCGGCAGGCTTGGCGGGCTTTGACGCAGGCGGCGCAGCGGCGCTGTCGACGCGGCTGTCGGTCACGACAGGTCGTCCAACAGATTGGCCATTTCCACCGCCACGCGGGCCGCGTCGCGGCCTTTTTCGTTGGCGCGCGCCCAGGCCTGGGCTTCGTTTTCGACCGTGAGGATGGCGTTGGCGATGACGATGGGCGTGTCCAGCGCCACACGCATCACGCCGGCTGCGCTTTGCTCGGCGACCAGCTCAAAGTGGTAGGTCTCGCCGCGGATGACGCAGCCCAGGGCGATGAGCGCGTCGAAGTCGCCGCTGTCGGCCATGGCCTTGAGCGCCAGCGGAATCTCCAGCGCGCCGGGCACGGTGACATGCTTGATGTCGGAGGCGTCAACCTCCAGCCGGTCGAGCTCGGCGTAGCAGGCTGCGGCCAGCGTCGAGGTGATGGCGTCGTTGAAACGCGCGCGCACGATACCTATGCGCAGCCCCTCGCCCATCAGGTCGCCGGTACTGCCCTCGTCTGCCTTTTGCATGGCGCCCCCCCTTCAGGCCGCCGCAGCGCGGAACCCGGTGATCTCTAAGCCGTAGCCAGCCATGCTGGGCATGCGGCGCGGGCTGCCCAGCAGTTGCATGCGGCGCACGCCCAACTCGCGCAATATCTGTGCGCCCACGCCGTAGGTACGCAGGTCCATCTGCGCGCGCGGCGCGGTGTTCGCTGTGCTTGCCAACTGCGGCAGCAACTGCAGCATCAAGGTTGTTGCGTCCTGGGTGCAGTTCAGCAGCACGGCCACGCCACAAGGCCCGCGCTGCAGGGCCGACAGCGCGGCGTGCAACGGCCAGGAATGGCCGGCGTCGCCGACATCCAGCAAGTCCAGCAGCGTGAAGGGTTCGTGCACACGCACAGGCACCTCGTCGGCGGCGGTCCAGCGGCCGTGCGTCAGCGCCATGTGCAGGCCGCCGCTTTTGTCGCGAAAGGCGGTGCAAACAAACTCGCCCTGTGGTGTGCGCATGGGGCGCGAGCCGACACGTTCGATGAGTGTTTCGTGGCGGCTGCGGTGGCCGATGAGGTCGGCGATGGTGCCTATCTTCAGCCCGTGCTCGCGCGCAAACAACTCCAGGTCGGGCAGACGGGCCATGCTGCCGTCGTCCTTCATCACCTCGCAGATGACGGCAGCCGGCGCCAGCCCGGCCATGCCGGCCAGGTCGCAGCCGGCCTCGGTATGGCCGGCGCGCATCAGCACGCCGCCGTCCTGCGCCTGCAAGGGGAAGATGTGCCCGGGCTGAACCAGGTCAGCCGGCCCGGCACCACGCGCCACGGCGGCTTGCACGGTGCGCGCGCGGTCGGCCGCAGAGATGCCGGTGGTGACACCCGTGGCGGCTTCGATGGACACCGTGAAGGCGGTGCCGTGTTTGGTGCCGTTGCGGCTGGTCATGGGCGGCAGCTGCAGGCGGTCGCAGTGCTCGCGGGTGAGCGTCAGGCAGATCAGCCCGCGAGCGTGTCGCGCCATGAAGTTGATGGCCGCCGGGGTGACATGCTCGGCGGCGATGATCAGGTCACCTTCGTTTTCGCGGTCTTCCTCGTCAACCAGGATCACCATGCGGCCAGCAGCCAGCTCGGCCACGAGCTCGGGGACAGGGGAAATGGGCATGGCGCGATTGTAGGCGGGGGCCGAATGCCGCACTCCATTGAGAAAGGGCAGTGCGCGCTGCACTGCCCTGGTGGTCAAGTCCGGGCAAGCCGGACCGCATGTGGCGCCTTGCGCTCAGGCTTTCAACTGGCGGCGGCGTGCGCTGCCCAGCAAGACCAGGCTCAGGCCGACAAGCGCGAGCGACGTGGGCTCGGGCACTGTCCCGACGGGGGCCCTGAGGGTGCCGGTGATGAAGTCGTCGAAGCCGACGAAGTCAAATTGGCCAACGAATAGGCTCGCTTGTACTACCGTGAATACCACCTGGTTGAACTGGGTCGTGTCGTTTGTGTAGCCAAAGAAGGCGAGCCCGCCTTGGGCGTTTCGCGCCCCGGTAGCAATCAAGCTTGAACTCAATAGCCGCCCGCTGGCGCTGAAGACTTCAACACTCAGTGCACCGTCAAAATCGCCCACGTCGGTCAAGAATGTTCCGAAAGCCGAAACAGCCGTTGCGAAGTTGACCTCGATGC
>JANOLY010000068.1:0-7474 GCA_031420055.1 Burkholderiales bacterium
ACGCCCTTTTTCCTTCCCCACGGCACCCCGAACACGGCAGAACAGGGTCTGAACACAGCGCCCCGACGCGCTTGAATCTGTCTTTGGATGCAGGCTGAGATCTGTTGGGCGTTGACAGCCCAGCCGAAAGGTGTCTTGCCGGGCGCCGTCTACGGGTTACCCCTTGTCGCCAGGCCGCTTCCATTGGTCCCGCAACCACTCGGCCGCAGCCGACTCCAGCGGCCCTGGACGCCGGGCCGCATGAACTGTGGTGGATCGGCATCAGCGCCAGGTCGAAGCGCGTGCCGAGCGAGAAGTCCACCATGTCGGCCACCTCCGCGCGCAGTGCGACGCCGTCGCGCGTGGCGCAAGTCAGGGCGTACTCGTACATGGTTGCCGACGAGTCGAGCGCGGTGGCCGCCATGCCACGCCGTGCCCATTCCCGCGCGTGGCGCGCCGGGCCCGCGGCCAGTTCCAGCACGGTGCGCGGCGGGCCATTGCCATGTCGCTGGGCCAGTTGCGTCAGCGCATCGCATTCCGCGCCGATGTCACGGAAGTTGAAGGCGACGTCGTAGCAATGGGCCAGGCTGTAAACGCGGTGGTGGCTGGAGTCCATGGCGGCGATTCTGCGACACCCGGGCGGCCGGCAACGGGTGACGGGTTTGCCCGTGCGCGCGCTCACACCGTGATCGCCATCCCCCGGAAGATGCGCGAGCGGTAGCGCGAATCTTCTGCGTCCGGCAGCGGCGCGCCGGCCAGCAGCACGGCGCGGCCGAAGCGCTTGACTTCTTCCTGGTGCTCGGCGGGGTCGCTGCCGGCGCATGGTCAGATACTTCGACCTCAGCATGGCCTGCCAAGGCGAGCTGGGCCTGGTCTTCGGGGGCCGATTGCAGCCCACCGGTTTCACCGAGCAGCTGCTGCATGCGACGCGCTCGGAAGTCGATGGTGGCGCCAGCCTTGCGGGTAGCCTCCACGTTGGTCGATGGCCGCGTCTGTGGCCACGGCCACGGCCGGCACGCCGCCGCTGCCCACCTCAACGGACCCGCTGCAACCATGGAAACACAGTTCCTGAACACCTTTGTGGCCGTGGTGGACCACGGCTCCATGGCCGCGGCCGCCCGGCTTCTGAACATCACGCCAGCGGCCGTGGCGCAGCAGATACGCACTCTGGAACGCGAGATCGGCGCGCCGCTGATCGCGCGCTCCGGGCGCACCGTGAGCGTCACCGAGCCGGGCGCACGCATCCTGCAGCGCGCACGCGAGCTCTTGCGTGGCGTGGCCGAACTGAGCACGCTGGCCAACGATGCCGAATCTTCGGGTGAACTGCGCCTGGGTGCCGGAACCATTGCCTTGACCGGCATCCTGCCCGACATCCTGGCGCGCATGGTCGAGCGCTTTCCACGCATCAAGGTCTTCATCAAGCCGGGCTACTCGCCCGACCTGCACCATGCGGTGGACAGTGGCGAGGTCGACGCCGCGATCGTGCTGCAGGCGCCCTTCTCGCTGCCCAAGACCTGCGAATGGGCGCTGTTGCGCGAAGAGCCCCTGGTCGTGCTGGCGCCGCAAAGCATGGCCGGACGCGACCCGCACGAGCTGCTGGCAGCCGAACCGCTGATCCGCTACGACCGTCAGCAATGGGGCGGGCGCCAGGCTGACCAGTACCTGCGTGCGGCACGCATCGTGCCTCACGAACGCTTCGAGCTGAACGCGCTGAATGCCATCGCCGTCATGGTCGACCGCGGGCTGGGTGTGTCTTTGGTCCCCGACTGGGCGCGGCCGTGGCCGGAAGGGCTGAAATTGGTGCGCATCCCCCTGCCGCTGCCCTGCGAGCCGCGCCGGGTCGGCGTGATCTGGTCGCGCTCGACGATTCGCATCCGCCTCGTGACAGCATTCCTGCAGGAGTGCCGCGTCGCCATGCAGGCCGAGAACGACGACCCCGCACAAGCAACAATTTCTAGAGCCTGAACATAGCGGTAGGTAGTTCTACTTGCGTTGGCGATAGGCAAGACTCTGCCCCAATTGCGGCACGTCGACCGCGCCACACCGAGAACCACCATGAGACAAACCCGGACTGCCATGACCCTGGCGTTGCTGGCTACCGCCATCAGCCAGGCTTACGCCCAAACCGCAGCCACGACGGCGGCCGCTGCCGCCGCTGCCGCGGACGACAAGAATTCCCAGGTCGTCACCATCACGACAGGCACAAGAAGCGCCAAGGCCATCGACAAGATTCCCGGCGCCATCACCGTGGTGTCCAAGCAGGAGGTCGAACAGACGCTGGCCTTGACCGAAGACGCCACCGCCGTGCTGACGCGCACGGTGCCGGGCTATTCCGAATCGTCGCAGGCCATGGCCAACAACGGCGAGAACCTGCGCGGACGCATCGCGCTGCGCCTGTTCGACGGCATTCCGCAGGGCTCGCCCCTGCGAGAGGGCAGCCGCAGCGGCACCTTCACCGACATGGGGCTGATCGGCCGCATCGAGGTCATCAACGGGCCGTCCGCGTCCGAAGGCATCGGTGCCGCCGGCGGCATCATCAACTACATCTCCAAGGTACCCACCAAGCCCGGTGCCGAGTTCACGCTGAACACCCGCTACACGACGCAGTTCGAAGACGACAGCGCGGGCTGGAAGGTGGGGCTGAACTTCGCCTACAAGGCCGAGGACTACGACTTGCTGGCTGGCGTCTCGCGCATCGACCGTGGCATTTCGTATAGCGCCGACGGCCGCCGCATCGGCATGCACAGCAGCGGCTCCGTCGCCGACTCGGTGGCCAACACGGTGTTCGTGAAGGGCGGCTTCAACTTCGGCAAAGGCAAGGAACAGCGCCTGGGGGCCACGGCCACCACCTTCAAGATCGAAGGCAAGGGCAATTACCGCAACGTCGATGGCAACCGTTCCACCGGCATCCCCGCCACGTCGGAACGCCCCGCGCTGTTCGGCACGCTGGCCGAGATCAATGACTTCAAGCAGGGCAGCGTGTCCTACTCGCACGGCAACCTGCTCGGGGGGGTGTTCACGCTCAGTGCTTACACGGCAGACCAGGCCATGCGCTTCCTGGCGGAGAGCGGTGCCGATCGGCAAGACCCCCTGATCCCCAGCCCCAGGGACTCGGCCGGCCAGCTGATCGACCAGTCCGAGGTGGCCTCGAAGAAGAAGGGCGTACGCACCTCGTTCGCACGCCAGGAGGCCTTCGGCGTGGGCGGCCTGGAGCTTCGCGGCGGGCTGGACCTGGCGCGCGACCAGGCCCAGCAGCGCCTGGCCCTGAGCAACCGGCTGTGGGTGCCGCCGATGAACTACTCCAGCACGGCACCCTGGGCGCAGGCCTCGTACGACATCGGCCCCGTGACCGTGTCGGGCGGCTTCAGGCGCGAAGACGGCAAGCTGCAGGTGGACACCTACGTCACGACCTTCTTCCGCAACCGTGTGTCGGTGGAAGGCGGCACGTTGAGTTACGAGGCCAACCTGCCCAACCTGGGGATCATCTGGCGCCTTCCCGCCGGTTGGTCGGTGTTCGCCGCCACGGGCAAGGGCTTCACGCTGCCCAACCTGGGCATCCCGCTGCGCAACGTCAACTTCGTCGGCCAGTCGGTGGCGGGCATCATCGACCTGCGTGCCGTCATCGTGAAGAACGACGAAGTGGGCTTCAACTGGCGCGGGCCGATGGGGGCACTGACAGGTTCTTACTACCACTCGTTCTCGACCTTCGGCCAGACGCTGCTGATCGACCCGGTGACCCGGGACTTCATCCTCAGGCGTCTCCCGGTGGACATCAAGGGCTTCGAGTTGTCGGGGGATTTGAACCTGGGCAAGGATTTCAAGACCTCGGCGACCTACTCGCGCGTTCGCGGCAAGACCGAGTTTGTTGCCGGGGGGCCGCTGGACAGGCAGATGGGGGTGCTCGACATCAGCCCCGACAAGATCAATCTCTCGGGCACCTGGAAGCCCACCTCGCAATCGTCGCTGACACTGGGTGCGACGCGGCTGATGTCGCGCGAGATCAACATCGGTCTCGCTGGCGAAGAGCGCACCCGCGGCTACACGCTGGCCGACCTGAGCGCCCGAGTCGACCTCGGCCGCATCGGCACAATCACGCTGGGCGTGGAGAACCTGTTGAACAAGCAGTACGAACTGAGCTTTTCGCAGGTGTCGAATAGTTTCCTGCCTTACCTGGCCGGTCGCGGGCGCGTCGTGTCGCTGTCGCACGAGATCAGGTTCTGAACTGCCGCCTGCCCGCTGCCCGGCACGTGCAGCGGCGCTGCGGCATCAAGTTGATCGTGACGCTGGCGGTGCTGGTGGCGCTGGCGGTGGCTGCAGCCGCGCAGCCCGCGCAAGCGCAGGAACTCACTGCGCAGGGCCGCGAACGCATCAGCTCGTTCATGGCCGAGGCCACGGGACCTCGGGGCCACCTGGGCGCGGTGACGCTGCTGGCCCGCGCGGGGCGGGTGGTCGAGCTGCAGACCTACGGTTCGCGCGACCTGCAGCGCCGCGCGCCGATGACTGCGGACGCCATCTTTCGCATCTACTCGATGAGCAAGGCCGTGGCGGCTGTGGCCACGCTGATCCTGGTCGATCAGGGCCGGCTGAGTCTTGACGATCCCGTGGCCAGGCACCTGCCCGATTTCGAACGCCTGCAGGTATTCGAAGGTGGCACGGCGGCCGCCCCGCAGCTGCGCCCGGCGCGGCGGCCCATCACCGTGCGCCAACTGCTGACGCACACCTCGGGCTTTGCCACCGGCGGACGCGGCATCGAGGAGCCATCGCTGCTGCTGCAGCGCGCCGGGCTGCAGGGCTCGGCCGATCTGAAGGACTACGCCGCTGGCGTGGCACGCTTGCCGCTGGCCAGTGACCCGGGCGAGCGCTTTCGCTACGACGGCGTGCAGTACGAGGTGCTGGGCCGGCTGATCGAGGTCGCCAGCAGCATGCCGCTGGAGGCCTTCGTGCAGCAACGCATCTTCGGGCCGCTGAAGATGGTGGACACCGGCTTCAGCGTGCCTTCGGCCCAGCGCGGGCGCATCGTCGACATCTCCACCATGGGCCCGGCGGGCAGCCTGGTGCTGGCCGGCGGGCCTTCGGCCACCGAGCCCGGTGTGCGGCTGCGGCCCTATGCCAGCCTGGCCGGCGGCTTGTACTCGACGGCCCCGGACTTCATGCGCCTTTGCCAGATGCTCCTGAACGGTGGCACGCTCGATGGCGCGCAGGTGCTCGGGCGGGATTCGGTGGCGACCATGCTGAGCAATCAGTTGGTGCAGACCGACCCACCGCCTGGCCTGCTGCCCACCCAGGCGCGCCCGGGCGAGGGCATGGGCCTGGGGGGCTGGGTGATACTGGACGAACCGCAGCGCAGCCGGCCGGGTTCGGTGGGCTCGTTCGGCTGGTCGGGCGCCTCATCGACCTACTTCATGATCGACCCGAAGTTGCAGCTCATCGCCATCCTGCTGCTTCAGCATCTGCCGCCGGACGACGGCCCCGACCTGCCCAAGCTGAACACGAGATTCTTCGATCTCGTGACGCAGGCGCTGGCACCCTGACACCCTGACACCAGGCGCGCAGCAGTCATGAGCGTTCTCGTCGCCGGTTCTGCCAACCTGGATTTCGTGGTCCGGGTGCCCCATGTGCCGGCGCCCGGCGAAACCGTGATGGGAGGCTCGCTGCAAACCTTTCCCGGCGGCAAGGGGGCCAACCAGGCGGTGGCCTGCGCGCGCGCGGGGGGCGCGCGCACCGCGATGCTGCTGGCCCTGGGCAGCGACACGCAGGCAGCACCCATCGAAGCGTCGCTGCACGCAGCAGGCGTCGTCACGCACATCGTGCGTTCGGCCACCGAGCCCACGGGCACGGCCTTCATCAGCCTGGCAGACAACGCCGAGAACAGCATCATCGTGGCGCCGGGCGCCAACGCCACGCTCAGTGCCGCCCACCTGCCCAGCTTGCAGGGTGTCAGTCACCTGCTGCTGCAGCTCGAAGTGCGGGTAAGCACCGTCGCGGCATTCGCTCGCCGGGCCCGCCAGGCCGGCACGGCCGTGGTGCTGAACGCCGCGCCGGCGCTGCCGCTGCCGCCGGACTTGTTGGCCGATGTCGACCTGCTGATCGTCAACGAAGGCGAGCTCGCGGCGATCGCAGGCGAGGCCGGCTCGGTGGCCGAACAGCTGTCCCGTCTGACCGTACCGACGGTGATCGTCACGCTGGGCGCGCGGGGCTGCTGCGCGCGCAGCGCGGACGCTTGGCTGCTGCAAGGCGCATTCGCGGTGAAGGCGGTGGACACCACCGCGGCCGGCGACACCTTCTGCGGCGCCTTGGTGGCGGCGCTCGGCCTGGGCGCCGCGCTGCCCGCAGCCCTGCGCCGGGCCAGCGCCGCCGCCGCGTTGGCCTGCACGCGGCTTGGCGCGCAACCCAGCATCCCCGCGCGCGCCGAGGTCGACGCGCTGCTGCAGCGCAGTGACGAGAACGAAGCGTCGGCGCTGGCCGCATTGGCCGCGCACGTGGGCATCCCGATGGACACCGAATGAATAACGACCCCACACCTTCAGATCACCTGCCGCACCCGGACTCGGCGCGCACGGACGAGCGCCGTGTGGTGCGCACGGAATTCAAGTTCTCCCACATCACGACAGGCCGCCACCTGCCCACGCCGGGCAAGCCGCCGGGTTGGCCGTTCAGCGAAATAGGCCACTGGAAGATGGACGTGGCGGGCACCGCCGACGACTGGGTGCAGGAACTGCGCGACTGGAAGCAAGAGCACCTGATCCGCATCGGCTACGACGACAGCAACTACCGCCGGCCGGAACTGCAGTGGGCGCAGCGCAACTTCGTGCATGTGCAGATGATGGTCGAGGACCGCTACTTCTACGACCCCGTGGCCGGGCGCTACACGGTAGATCGTTACCTCGACGACCTGGAACGGCGT
This sequence comes from Burkholderiales bacterium, assembly GCA_031420055.1. Lineage (GTDB taxonomy): Bacteria > Pseudomonadota > Gammaproteobacteria > Burkholderiales > Burkholderiaceae_C > Rubrivivax. The sequence continues at coordinate 6,884 of JANOLY010000068.1, forward strand.
TACGGCGGCATCGACAGCGTGTTGATCTGGTACGTCTACCCCAACATCGGCGTCGATGCGCGCAACCAGACCGACCTGGCGCATGACCTGCCCGGCGGCCTGGCGGGGCTGCGCAGCGCCGTCGACGACTTCCACCGCCGTGGCGTGCGTGTCTTCCTGCCCACCAAGCCCTGGGACAACGGCACGCGCCCGCAGGGCCAGAGCGACTGGCACGCCATCGCACAGGTGGTGCAGGCCGTGGGCGCCGACGGCATCAATGGCGACACCTACAACGGCGTGCCCCGGGTCTTCTTCGACGCCTGCCTCGAACGCGGCTGCCCGGTGGTGCTGCAGCCGGAGTCGACCATCTCGGCCGAAGAGGCCTTGATCTGGAACGTGCAGAGCTGGAGCAAGAAGGTGCCGCAGGACGTGATTCCGCCGGTGGCCAAGTGGAAGTGGCTGGAGCCACGCCACATGATCAACGTCGAGAACCGCTGGTCGCGCGACCGCTGCAACGACTTGCAGTACGTCTTCTTCAACGGCATTGGCTACAACGCCTGGGAAAACGTCTCGGGCCTCTGGAACGGCCTGACCCCCCGCGACGCAGCCACG
>JANOLY010000069.1:0-2829 GCA_031420055.1 Burkholderiales bacterium
CCTCGGCGGCCGCCGTTCGCCAACCCGTCAGCCCCACCAGCGCGGCGGCGCCAAAGTCCAGCACGGTGGACGCTGCCCGCGCGCCGGCCAACACGGGGGCGGCAATCAGCCTGCAGCAGGCCAAGCCGGGCGCCACCACGACCACGATCTCAACCCGGCCAGCCCCGCCAGCACACCACCAGGCGGGCTTGCCCAAGATCGTCGCAACGCCCGGCTTCGTCGACCGCGCCACCCTGCTGCCGCAACGCGGCCCCCAGGGTGCTGCCGTTCGGGCTGCGTCGGCGGACCCTACCCAGCAACCGTGATCGGCGAGGTGCGGGCTGCGGCCGCGCTGCCTGTGCCCGGCATCGGCCGGCGCTTGGCTTGCCTGGTCTACGAGGCGCTGCTGCTCTTTGGCGTGATCATGGGCGCGGGGCTGGTGTACGGCATTGCCACCGACCAGCAACATGCGCTGGTGGGCACGTTGGGCCTGCGCCTTGCCGTGTTCCTGGTGCTGGGCTTGTACTTCGTCTGGTTCTGGACCCGCCATGGCCAAACGCTGGCGATGCGCACTTGGCAGCTGAAGCTCGTTACCGTGCAGGGCCAGCCGGTCGGCCGCCTGCGCGCGGCAGCCCGATACCTGCTGTGCTGGGTGTGGGTGCTGCCGGCGCTCGCGGCGCTTCACTTCAGCGGTTTGGCCAGTAGCGGCCGCACGTTCTTCGCGCTGTGCGCGGGCGTGCTGATCTACGCCGCGTCGGCCTACGCACGGCGGGACCGACAGTTCTGGCACGACGCGCTCTGCGGCACGCGATTGGTACAAGTGCGGCCTGCGGCCAAACCACCTAGCACACCGCCTGCCTGAGGCCCGAGCCGCGATGCGGCAAGATGCGCCCGTTCTCACCCATGCGCCCTGCGCCACCCCAGCCATGACCACCCCCCTCTTGAGCGTCTGCGTCTACTGCGGCTCGCGCCATGGCCGCCAGCCGGCCTATACCGCGGCAGCCCGCACGCTGGGCGCGGCCATCGGCTCACGCGGCTGGCAGCTCGTGTATGGCGGCGGCAAAGTGGGGTTGATGGGCGAGGTGGCCGACGCCACCTTGGCCGCAGGCGGGCGCGTGGTCGGCGTCATCCCGGAGTCTCTACAGAAGCTGGAGGTCGGCCACACAGGGCTGAGCGAGCTTCACGTTGTGCCCACCATGCACGTGCGCAAGCAGATGATGGCCGAGCGGGCCGATCTGTTCATTGCCCTGCCTGGCGGCATTGGTACGCTGGAGGAGCTTTTCGAGGTCTGGACCTGGCGCCAGCTGGGCTACCACGACCAGCCTATCGGGCTGCTCAACACCCAGGGCTACTACGACGGACTGCTGAGCTTCATGAACACGACCGTGAGCGAAGGCTTCCTGTCGCGCTCGCAGCTAGAGAACGTCCAAGTCGGCACCGATCCTGAAGCGCTTCTGCTGTCGCTGGCTGCGCAACTGCCACTGAGCAGCGCTGCAGACGACTTCTCGCGCGTCTGAGCGCGCCGGGTTGCGCGCGTCGGCAAACTAGACCGCGGCTTCGTCGGTCTCGCCAGTGCGGATGCGCACCACTTGCTCGACGGTGGTCACGAAGATCTTGCCGTCACCGATCTTGCCGGTCTTGGCTGCCTTGACGATGGCCTCGATACAGCGCTCGACATCTCCGTCCTTGACCACGACCTCGACCTTGACCTTGGGCAGGAAGTCAACCACGTACTCGGCGCCGCGGTACAGCTCGGTGTGACCCTTTTGGCGGCCGAAACCCTTGACCTCGGTCACTGTCAGCCCGGACACGCCCATATCGCCCAGCGCCTCGCGCACTTCTTCCAGCTTGAACGGCTTGATGATGGCGGTGATCTGCTTCATGACGGGCTTTCGTAAGACTGCGAAGTTGACTTGATTTAAGCACGGAACTTCGAGGTGATGGGGTAGCGCCAGTCGCGGCCAAAGGCGCGGTGCGTGATGCGTATGCCCACCGGCGCCTGGCGGCGCGTGTACTCGTTGATCTTGATCAGCCTTGTCACGCGCTCGACATCGGCGGGCTCGAAGCCGGCGGCGATGAGTTCGTCCACACCCTGATCGTCTTCCATGTAGCGCGCCAAGATGGCGTCCAGCACCTCGTAGGGCGGCAGGCTGTCCTGGTCGGTCTGGTTGGGGCGCAACTCGGCCGAGGGCGGGCGCGTGATGATGCGCTCGGGAATCACCGGGCCGGTCGCACCGGGCACACCGTCGGCACGCGGGCTGGGCTGGCGGTTCTTCCATTCGGCCAGGCGATAGACCAAGGTCTTGGCCACGTCCTTGATGACCGCAAAGCCGCCCGCCATGTCGCCATACAGCGTGCAGTAGCCGGTGGCCATCTCGCTCTTGTTGCCGGTGGTCAGCACGATGGCGCCCAGCTTGTTCGACAACGCCATCAGCAAGGTGCCGCGGATGCGGGCCTGCAGGTTTTCTTCGGTGGTGTCCTCGGCGCGGCCCTCGAACTGCGGCGCCAGGCTGTGGCGGAAGGCATCGAACATGGGCGCGATGTCGATCTCGTCGTACTGCACGCCCAGCCGCTTGGCCATGTCGCGTGCGTCGACCCAGGATATGTCGGCGGTGTAGGGCGACGGCATCATCACCGCGCGCACATGCTCGGCACCGATGGCGTCCACGGCCAGCGCCAGCACCAGGGCCGAATCAACCCCCCCTGACAATCCGATGATCGCCCCCGGGAAGCCGTTTTTACCGAGGTAATCGCGCACGCCGGTGACCAGCGCCGCCCAGGCCTGGGCCTCTGCACTGGGCACGTCGGCAATCGGCCCCAGCGGCTGGCCGTCGGCGGCCAGCTCCAGCA
>JANOLY010000070.1:0-3999 GCA_031420055.1 Burkholderiales bacterium
ATCGCCTGCGGGCTGGTCGCGTTGAGGAACAGCATGGCCGCGGCATTGCCCGGGCGGAAGCTCTTCTTGCCCATCTTGCGCAGCAGGTTGCGCATCGCCATCGTGACGTCGCCGAAGTCGATGTTCACGGGGCACGGGCTCAGGCACTTGTGGCACACGGTGCAGTGGTCGGCGACGTCTTCGAAGTCTTCCCAGTGCTGCACGCTGATGCCGCGGCGGGTTTGCTCTTCGTACAGGAAGGCCTCGATCAGCAGGCTGGTGGCGAGGATCTTGTTGCGCGGGCTGTACAGCAAGTTGGCGCGCGGCACGTGGGTGGCGCAGACCGGCTTGCACTTGCCGCAGCGCAGGCAGTCCTTGATGCTGTCGCTGATGGCGCCGATCTCGCTGCGCTGCATGATCAGCGACTCGTGCCCCATCAGCCCAAAGCTGGGCGTGTAGGCCGCGCTCAGGTCGGCGGCACGTGAGTCGGCTGCTGTGCCCCTGAGCACCTTGCCCTGGTTGAAGCGGCCTTCGGGGTCGATGCGGGCCTTGTAGTCGGTAAATCTGGCGAGTTCAGCGTCGGTGACGAACTGGAGCTTGGTGATGCCGATGCCGTGCTCACCGCTGATCACGCCGCCCAGGCTGCGCGCCAGCGCCATGATGCGCGCCACCACCTCGTGGGCGGTCTGCAGCATGGCGTAGTTGTCGCTGTTGACGGGGATGTTGGTGTGCACGTTGCCGTCGCCGGCATGCATGTGCAGAGCAGCCCAGACGCGGCCGCGCAGCACGTCGTGGTGGATGCGGCGGCACTCGTCGAGCAAGGCCGTGAAGGCGCTGCCCGCGAACAGGGTCATCAAGGGCTTGAGGATCTGCGTCTTCCAGCTCGCGCGCAGCCGCCAGTCCTGCAGCAGCGCAAAGCCGGTCTCGCCGATGTCGGCCTGCAAAACGTCCAGCGTGTCCAGCCAGCCCTGCCATTGGGTGCGCACCTCGGCCAGCAGGGCCAGGGCCTGCTGCACGCGGTCTTCCAGCAGCTCGGCGCTCGGGATGTCGCTTGCGTCGTCGCTCTTGCCTAATGGAAGACCGTTAGGCAGTTTGCCGCGTTCGAAGAAGGCCTGCAGTGCGGCCACAAGTTCGAGCTTGTTGCGCAGGCTCAGCTCGATGTTGATGCGTTCGATGCCTTCGGTGTATTCACCCATGCGCGGCAGCGGGATGACCACGTCTTCGTTGATCTTGAAGGCGTTGGTGTGCTTGGCGATGGCCGCGGTGCGCTTGCGGTCGAGCCAGAACTTCTTGCGCGCATCAGCGCTGACGGCCACAAAGCCTTCACCACCACGCGAATTGGCGATGCGCACCACCTCGCTGGCGGCGCGGGCCACGGCGTCGGCGTCGTCGCCGACGATGTCACCCAGCAACACCATCTTGGGCAGGCCCGACCTCCCGATCTCTGACAGTGCCCGCTTGCTCTTGGTGGCATAGCCCACGGCCTTGAGGTAGCGGTCGTCCAGGTGTTCCAGGCCGGCCAGCTTCACGTCGGCCAGGCCAAACAGGTAGTCCTTGATCTCGACGATGCTGGGCACGGCGTCCTTGGGGCTGCCGAAAAACTCCATACACACGGTGCGGGTGTGCGCCGGCATGCGGTGCAGGATCCAGCGCGCGCTGGTGATCAGGCCGTCGCAGCCTTCCTTCTGCACGCCGGGCAGGCCGGCCAGGAACTTGTCGGTGACGTCCTTGCCCAGGCCTTCCTTGCGCAAGGTGCTGCCGGGGATGTCGAGCCGTTCGGTGCGTTCCAGGATGCGGCCGCTGGCGTCGAAGTAGCGCAGCTCGAAGCTGGCCACGGGCGCGTCGTGGATCTTGCCCAGGTTGTGGTTCAGGCGAGTCACCTCCAGCCACTTGGCGTCGGGCGTGACCATCTTCCAGCTGGCCAGGTTGTCCAGCGCCGTGCCCCACAGCACGGCCTTCTTGCCGCCAGCATTCATGGCGATGTTGCCGCCGATGCAGGACGCCTCGGCCGAGGTCGGGTCAACAGCAAAGACGTGGCCGGCGCGCTCGGCGGCGTCGGTCACGCGCTGGGTGACGACACCCGCTTCGCTGAAGATGGTGGCCACCGGCTCGCTCAGGCCGGGCAAGGTGATCATCTCCACGGCACCCAGGGCTTCGAGCTTTTCGGTGTTGATGACCGCGCTCTTCCAGGTCAGCGGCACGGCGCCGCCGGTATAGCCGGTGCCGCCGCCGCGCGGGATGATGGTCAGCTCGAGCTCGATGCAGCCGGCCACCAGGGCGGGCATCTCGGCTTCGGAGTCGGGCGTGAGCACCACGAAGGGGTACTCCACGCGCCAGTCGGTGGCGTCGGTGACGTGGGACACGCGCGACAGGCCGTCGAACTTGAGGTTGTCACGCGCCGTGCAGCGGCCCAGCACGCGCCGGCTGGTCTTGCGCAGGTCCCACACGTCACGAAAGTGCGCCGCAAAGCGGTCCACCGCGCCGCTGGCGGCTTCCAGCAACTCGCCCACCAGGGCGTCGCGCTGGGCGTCCTGGTCGGCGGTGCGGCGCTTGGCCACTTCGGCCAGGCGGTGACGCAGCGCGTCGATCAACAAGGCCCGGCGCTTGGGGTTGTCGAGCAGGTCGTCTTCCAGATACGGGTTGCGCTGCACCACCCAGATGTCGCCCAGCACCTCGTACAACATGCGCGCCGAGCGGCCGGTGCGGCGTTCCTGCCGCAGCAGGTTCAGCAGCTCCCAGGCGCGGGGCCCGAGCAGGCGGATGACGATCTCGCGGTCGGAGAACGAGGTGTAGTTGTAGGGAATCTCCCGTAGGCGGACGGTGCTGGGTTCGGCGTCGTCAACCAGCAGGGCCTGGGTCAGGGGAAAGGGTGCATTCATAGGGTTACTTCGGATGCTAACGCAGCACCCCGCGGGACGAGGAGTGTGGGGTCGGGGGGCCGATGGGTGTCCGAGGGGGTAATCCCGGACGCCCGCCACCCCGCATCCATGACAGAAACGGGGTTGTCATGAAGACCGGCCAAACTCAAAGGCTGGACTCGAAACACTGAAGGAGATCGCATGAAGTCATTCACCGCCCGATTCACCCTGCCCGCCGCCGTGGCCGCCGCCACCTTCGCCAGCCTGCCGGCCCAGGCGCAAACGGAAATTATCTGGTGGCATTCGATGGGCGGCGCCCTGGGCGAATGGGTGGGTGACGTGGCCAAGGAGTTCAACAACCGGCAGAAGGACTACAAGGTCACCGCGGTCTTCAAGGGCAGCTACGACGAGAGCATGACGGCGGCCATCGCCGCCTTCCGCGCCGGCAATGCGCCGCACGTGCTGCAGGTGTTCGAAGTCGGCACGGCGACCATGATGGCCAGCAAGGCGGCCATCAAGCCGGTGGCGGTGCTGATGAAGGAAGCCGGCGAGAAGTTCGACCCGTCCGTCTTCGTGCAGGCGGTGTCGGGCTATTACACGGCGCCCAACGGCCAGATGATGAGCATGCCCTTCAACAGCAGCACGACGGTGCTGCACTACAACAAGGACGCCTTCAAGGCCGCCGGGATGGACCCCGAGAAGCCGCCCACCACCTGGTCCGAAGTGGCGCTGGCCGCCGCCAAGCTGAAGGCCAACGGCAGCAAGTGCCCCTTCACCACCAGTTGGCAGAGCTGGACACAGCTGGAAAGCTTCAGCGCCTGGCACAACACCGAATTCGCCACCAAGCGCAACGGCTTCAACGGCATGGACGCGCGGCTGAACATCACCACGCCGCTGCACGTGCGCCACATCGAGAACCTGGCCAACATGTCCAAACAGGGCCTGTTCGTCTACAAGGGCCGCGGCAACTCTGCGGATGCCACCTTCGTGTCGGGCGAATGCGCCATGGTCACTGGCTCCTCCGCGCTCTACGGCAGCGTCAAGCGCAATGCCAAGTTCACTGGCGGCATCGGTGCCCTGCCCTACTACCCCGACGTGGCCGGCGCACCGCAGAACACCGTCATCGGCGGCGCCAGCCTGTGGGTGATGAGCGGCAAGAAGG
>JANOLY010000071.1:0-1772 GCA_031420055.1 Burkholderiales bacterium
CCTCACCGCGGCAGCCAGCGCGCCGCTTGGCGCAGCGCATTGCCCGCATTCGCACGCAACTGGCTGCCTCGCGTGTGCCGGGGCAGGCTGCAAGGCGCTGCGGCGATGCGGGTGTACTCGAGAAGGTAGCGCTGGCGCAGCACCTGCAGGTCGTAGTGCTGGGCCACCACCTCGCGGCCGCGCCGGCCCAGTTCGGCCAGCCGTGTCGGCGGCGTGTCGCGCAGCGCAGCCGTCAACGCGCCGGGCTGCTTCATGTCGATGAACACACCGTGCTGCACGATCTGGCGCTGGTTGTCGTGCTGCGTGCACACCACCGGCAGGCCCATGGCCATGGCCTCGATGTAGACGATGCCAAAGGTCTCGAACAACGAGCCGAGCACGAACACATCGGCCGCCGCGTAGGCCTGCGGCAGATCGGCATGGCTCATCTTGGTGAACACGATGCGCTCGCCCATCAGCTGCCGGCCCAGGGCCTGGATGGCGGGCGTGTCGGCCGTCTCCTGGCCCACGATGGCCAGCCACGCGCCGGGCAGGGCGGCGACCTCGCGGATGACATGGTCCATGCGCTTGTGCCAGTAGCAGATGCTGCCCACGCTGAGCACCAGGCGTGCATCGGCGGGGATGCCATGCCGGGCGCGAAAGTCGGTGTTGATGCCGGGCTTGAAGCGCTGCATGTCCACGCCGTGCGGAATCATGAACGACTTGCCGCGTGCGCTGCGCGCCAGGTTGTAGGCGGTGTGCTCTTGCACGAAGTCACAACGCGGCAGGTCGCGCGCGGGAATCGCACCGCCGTTGGAGAACACGATCTTGGGCGGTCGCACGAACAAGTGCCGGTTGTCGAAGAGCACCTTGCAGACCTCTTGCTCCAGGCAGTGCAGCACGTCGTAGCCGCCTTGCAGCAGTGGCAGCAGCGCGGCATGGGCAAAGGTCTCGCCCTCGATGCGCACCTGCTCCTGCTCGCGCTTCGCGGCAGCCCACTTGGGCGACACGGCCACGTGGATGTGCTGCAACTGCGCCGCGTTGCGCGGCACGTTGGGCACCACCACTTCGCGCGCTAACGGCTCGCCACCGCCCTTGAACAGCGTGATGTCGACGTGTGGCGCCAGCAGCGTGAACAGGTCGCGCGCAAAAATCTCGTGGCCGCGCTGGATGTGGCCGAGGCCGGAGCAAAGCAGGGCGAGTTTCATTCGGCTGGCCTTGTCGGGAGGGCGGGTCACCAGGGCTGTGGCGGTGACGGTGGCGGCCTGCATTCTGTGCCCTGTTGACGGGCCGTCGTCCGGGCGGCTTGCTGGTTGCCTGCGCCCGCCGTGATTACCGCATGGCCGCGGCGCGCACGAACGCCAACGCCCGCTGCACGGGTGCCAGAATTCAACACTGCTGCCCCGCCCCATGAGCCCCCTGCCTGCCATTTCGGTCATCGTGCCCTGCTACAACGCAGCGGCCTTCGTGCCCGCCACCCTGCGCTCGGTGCTGGCGCAGCAGGGTTTCGAGCTGCAGATCATCGTGGTCGACGACGGCTCCAGCGATGGTTCGCCCGAATTGGTGGCGCGCGACTTCCCCGGCGTCACTGTCGTGCGACAAGCCAACGCCGGCGTGGCCGCGGCGCGCAACACCGGGCTGGCCCATGCCCGCCACGACTGGGTGGCATTCATCGACGCCGACGATCTGTGGTTGCCTGGAAAGCTGCAGGCGCAGTGGGAACTGTTGGCCCGCCACCCGGACGCAAGCCTGGCCTACACCGCCTGGAAGGTTTGGGCGAGCAACGAGCCCGA
>JANOLY010000072.1:0-7936 GCA_031420055.1 Burkholderiales bacterium
GGCTGCAACCACCGCTGCACCTTTTGCATCATCCCCAGCATGCGCGGTGATCTGGTGTCGCGGCCCATCGGTGATGTGCTGTCGGATGCGCGCGCGCTGTTCGAATCGGGCGTGAAGGAGCTGCTGGTCATCAGCCAGGACACCAGCGCCTACGGTGTCGACGTGAAGTACCGCACCGGTTTCTTCGACGGCCAGCCGGTGAAGACACGCATGACCGAGCTGTGCCAGTGGCTGGCCGACCTGGCCGAGCCGTATCGCGCCTGGGTGCGGCTGCACTACGTCTACCCCTACCCGCATGTCGACGAGATATTGCCGCTGATGGCCAGCGGCCGCGTGCTGCCCTACCTGGACGTGCCCTTCCAGCATGCGCACCCGGACGTGCTCAAGCGCATGAAGCGCCCGGCCAGCGGCGAGCGCAATCTGGAGCGGCTGGCGCGCTGGCGCGCGGCCTGCCCGGAGATCGTCGTGCGCTCGACCTTCATTGCCGGGTTTCCCGGCGAGACCGAGGCCGAGTTCGAATATCTGTTGGACTTCATGCGTGAAGCGCAGATCGACCGCGCCGGCTGCTTTGCCTATTCGCCCGTGCAGGGTGCTGCGGCCAACGAGCTGCCGGGCATGCTGCCGCAGGCGCTGCGCGAAGAACGCAAGGCGCGCTTCATGGCGGTGGCCGAAGAAGTGTCGGTGAATAAGCTGAAGCGGCGCATAGGTGCGACCATGCAGGTGCTGGTGGACCATGCCCCGGCGCTGGGCCGCAAGGGCGGCACCGGGCGCAGCTACGCCGACGCGCCCGAGATCGACGGCCTGGTGCGCTTGCTGCCGCCCGAGAAGGCGTCCAAGACCTTGAAGGTGGGCGACTTCACCCGCGCGCGCATCGTGGCCACCGACGGCCACGACCTCGTCGCCCAGCCGATCTGAGGGGGCGCGCGCCGTGCCATTCCGCCAGCCCGCCACCGAGCTCATCCACCACGCCTACGAGCCGCCGGCCGGCTTTGCCGCGCCGCAGCTGGCGGTGCACAAGGCCTCGACGGTCATCTTCCCCGACGTGGCCGCCATGCGCGCGCGGGACTGGCGCCACAAGACCGGCTACACCTACGGCCTGCTCGGCACGCCCACCACCTTTGCGCTTGAAGAGCGCATCGCCACGCTGGAAGGCGGCCTGCACTGCATGCTGGTGCCCAGCGGCCTGGCGGCAGTCACCTTGGTGGACATGGCGCTGCTGCGGCCCGGCGACGAAGTGCTGCTGCCGGACAACGTCTACGGCCCCAGCCGCGCCTTTGCGCAGAACGAGCTGGCCGGCTGGGGCATCACGCACCGCGTTTACAACCCGATGGACGCGGCCAGCCTGGCCGAGGCCATCAGCCCGGCGACCCGGTTGGTGTGGCTGGAGGCCGCAGGCTCGGTGACCATGGAGTTCCCCGACCTGGCCGGCCTGGCCGGCATCGCACGCCAACGGGGTGTACTGACAGCCCTGGACAACACCTGGGGCGCCGGCTTGGCCTTTGACGGCTTCGCGCAGGGCGCGGACATCGTCATGCAGGCGCTGACCAAGTACCCCAGCGGCGGTGGAGACGTGCTGATGGGCTCGGTCACCACCCGCGACCTGGCGCTGCACGAGCGCCTCAAGGGCTGCCACATGCGCCTGGGCCTGGGCGTGGGCGGCAACGACTGCGAACTGGTGCTGCGTTCGCTGTCGTCCATGCCCTTGCGCTACCACGCGCACGACGCCGCAGCCCGCCAGTTGGCGCAGTGGCTGAGCACACGGCCTGAGGTGGCGCAGGCGCTGCACCCGGCACTGCCTGGCTCGCCCGGGCATGCGCATTGGCGCGCCACCTGCACGGCCGCGGCAGGCCTGTTCTCGATGTTGTTTGACGAGCGTTTCAGCCCCGTCCAGGTCGACGCCTTTGTCGATGCCCTGCGCCTGTTCAAGATCGGATTTTCTTGGGCCGGGCCGGTCAGCCTGGTGGTGCCCTACGACCTGGCGCAACTGCGGCCCGGCGGTGCCTTGCGCGGGCATCTGGTGCGGTTCTCGATTGGGCTTGAAGAGCCCGCCGCGTTGCAGGCCGACCTGGCGCAGGCCTTGGCCGCCTTTGCGGCCTGAAGCCTCAGGACTTCGACGACACCTTGTGCCGCATCAAGCGGCCCTTCTCGCGGTTCCAGTCGCGCTCTTTCTCGGTGTTGCGTTTGTCGTGCTCGGCCTTGCCCTTGGCCAGCGCAATCTGCGCTTTCACATGGCCGCCCTTGTAGTGCAGGTCCAGCGGCACCAGGGTGAAGCCCTTTTGCTCGACCTTGCCAATCAAGCGGCGAATCTCGGCCTTGTGCATCAACAGCTTCTTGGTGCGGTCGGCCTCGGGCGTGACGTGGGTGGAGGCCGCGCGCAGCGCGTTGATGCGGCAGCCGATGAGAAACAGCTCACCGTTGCGGATGTGCACGTAGCCGTCGGTCAGCTGCACCTGGCCGGCGCGTATGGCCTTGACCTCCCAGCCGGACAGCACCATGCCGGCCTCGTACTCTTCTTCGAGGTGATAGTCAAAACGGGCGCGACGGTTCTCGGCGATGGGGGCCATGGTTGGGCCCCGTTTGCTGGGTAACCCGCTCCTACAATCCCGCCATTGTATGAAGCACGTCAAGAAGTCGGTCCTGCTGTGGTACTCGCCGCGCGAGATGTACACCCTGGTGACGGCGGTTGCCGACTACCCGCGCTTCCTGCCCTGGTGCGACAAGGCCGAGGTGCTGAAGCAGCACGCCGACGGCGTCACCGCGCGGCTGGGCCTGGCCTACATGGGCGTGCACCACGCCTTCACCACCCGCAATGTGCAGATCGGCGACAGGTCGGTGACGGTGAGTCTGGTCGATGGCCCGTTCTCCTTGCTCGACGGCACCTGGTTGTTTTTGCCCCTGGGCCGCCCGGGCAGCGAGCAGCCAGCCTGCAAGATCGAGTTCGACCTGCGCTACGCCTTCGCCAACCCGGCACTTGAGGTCGTGGTCAGCCCTGTGTTTGACAAGGTGGCCAACACCCTCGTCGATTCTTTCGTGCGCCGCGCCGAGGACGTTTATGGCGCCCGCTGAGGTGGCGCCGTTGAACATCGAAGTCGTCTACAGCCCGCGGCCGGGCGTGACCGACTCGGTGCACGTGCAGCTGCCGGTGCCGGCCAACATCGCCCAGGCCCTGCAGGCCAGCGGTGTGTTGCAGCGCCACGGGCTGGATCTGGCGCAGCTGCGGGTCGGCATCTGGAACAAAGTGCATGCGGCCGACTTCCCGCTGCGCGACGGGGACCGGGTCGAGGCCTACCGCACCCTGACTGTGGACCCCAAGGAGGCCCGCCGTCTGCGCTACAAGCGCCACCGCGAGGCCGCCAAGTCGAACCTGGCAGGCAGGTCCTGAGGACCTGGCCCAGCTAGCGACAGTCCGAGGCGATGACCTCGCGGGCCTGGCGCTGCTCGTCGGCACGCATGCGGTCGTCGATGACCTCGCGCTCGCCCTTGTCGTTGACGCGCGCAATGCGCTGGCCGCTGTCCAGTGCTGCCAGGTGGCTGCGAGCACGGCGGCAGTTTTCGGCGCGTTGGCTGCGCAGGCGTTCTTCGTCGGCCTTGGCCTTGGCGGATTTTTCCTGTTCCGCAGCCAGTCTGCGGGCCTCGACCTCGCGTTCCAGCGGGCCCTTGGGGATGCCAGCCAGGGCCGGGGCCGAAGCCGCGGAGGCAGCAGCGGCCGGCGCCCGGCGCAGTTCGGGTGGTCGCGACAGGATGTCCTTGTCGGCCACGTCGCGCGGGGGTGGCAGGTCGCTGGCGGTGACGCGGCCGTCCTTGTCGCGCCACTTCCATTGGGCCTGGGCCGGCAGTGCCAGGCCCAGCGCTATCAACACCGTGGCCAAGGGCAGCGCAAGGCGCAGCAGGGTGGGGGGCTTGCACAACATCGCCAGCAGTGTAGTCGTGCGCACGCCGGCTTGGCTTGTGCAATGTGTCACGCCCGGGCCGGTGAATTGAGGGCCTCCGTATAATTGCTTTTTGCGTCTGGAGCCCTTGCATGCGCGTACTCGGCAAAGCGCTCACCTTCGACGATGTGTTGTTGGTGCCGGCCTATTCCCAGGTGTTGCCCCGCGACACCGACCTGTCCACCCGGCTGTCCCGCCGCATCGCTCTGAACCTGCCGCTGGTGTCGGCCGCAATGGACACCGTGACCGAAGCCCGCCTGGCCATTGCCATCGCGCAAGAGGGCGGCATCGGTATCGTGCACAAGAACCTCACGCCCAAGCAGCAAGCGGCCGAGGTCACGCGCGTGAAGCGCTACGAATCGGGCCTGCTGCGCGACCCCATCACCGTGCGCCCCGACACCACCGTGCGCGAAGTGGTGGCGCTGTCGCGCCAGCATGGCGTGTCGGGATTCCCGGTGCTGGACGGCAAGGTCGTGGTGGGCATCGTCACCAACCGCGACCTGCGCTTCGAGACCCGGCTGGACGCGCCGGTGCGCGACATCATGACGCCCCGCGAGCGCCTGGTGTGGGTGCGCGAAGGCGCCTCGCTCGAAGAAGGCAAGAGCCTCATGCACCGCCACAAGCTCGAGCGGGTGCTGGTGGTGAACGACGCGTTTGAGCTGCGCGGGCTGATGACGGTCAAAGACATCACCAAGCAAACCGACTTCCCTCGCGCCGCGCGCGACGCCCAAGGTAAGCTGCGCGTAGGCGCGGCGGTGGGCGTGGGCGAGGGCACCGAAGAGCGCGTTGAACTGCTGGTTCGCGCCGGCGTGGATGTGCTGGTGGTCGATACCGCGCACGGCCACAGCGCTGGCGTGCTGGAGCGCGTGCGCTGGGTCAAGCGCCATTACCCGGAAGTCGACGTGATTGGCGGCAACATCGCCACCGCGGCTGCCGCGCTGGCGCTGGTGGAGGCGGGTGCCGATGCGGTAAAGGTGGGCATCGGGCCCGGATCGATCTGCACCACGCGCATCGTCACTGGCGTTGGTGTGCCGCAGATCTATGCCGTTGAACAGGTGGCGCAGGCCCTGAAGGGCAGCGGCGTGCCGCTGATCGCCGACGGTGGCGTGCGTTTCTCGGGCGACATGGCCAAGGCCATCGCGGCCGGTGCCGACAGCGTGATGATGGGTGGGGCTTTTGCAGGCACTGACGAAGCGCCGGGCGAGACCATCCTGTACCAAGGCCGAACCTACAAAAGCTACCGCGGCATGGGCTCGATGGGGGCCATGCAACAGGGTTCCGCAGACCGCTATTTTCAGGAATCCAACAGCAGCAGCACCGGAGCCGGCTCGGCCAAGCTGGTGCCCGAAGGCATCGAAGGTCAGGTGCCGTACAAGGGCTCGGTGGTCGGCATTATTTTTCAGATGGCAGGCGGGCTGCGCGCGTCCATGCACTACTGCGGCTGCGCCAGCATCGCCGACATGCACCAGCGGGCCGAGTTTGTCGAGATCACCACCGCCGGTATTCGCGAGAGCCACGTCCACGACGTGCAGATCACGAAGGAAGCACCGAACTACCGCATGGAATGACAGCCGCGTCCAGCGCTGTGCCCGCGCCGGCCAGGTCCGCAGGCATGGCCTTCATCATGCTGGTGGTACTGATCGACATGCTGGCCATCGGCATCATCGTGCCGGTGTTGCCGGCCCTGGTGGGGGGCTTCACGACCAGCCCGAGCGAGCAGACCTACTGGTACGGCGTCATCGTCTTTGCGTTTTCGCTGGCCAGCTTCTTCTGCGCGCCGGTGCTGGGCGCGCTGTCCGACCGCTACGGCCGCCGGCCCGTGTTGCTGCTGGGTATCTGCGGCGTGGCGCTGAACTTCTTCATGACCGCATTGGCCACGGCGCTATGGGTGCTGGTGCTGTCGCGTGTGATCGGCGGCGCCATGCAGGCCAATGCCGCGGTAGCCAACGCCTATGTGGCCGACATCACCGCACCCGAGGACCGGGCCAAGCGCTTCGGCATGCTGGGCGCCATGTTTGGCTTGGGCTTCATTCTCGGCCCGGTCATCGGCGGCCTGCTGGGCGGCATCGACATCCACCTGCCGTTTTACGTGGCCGGCGTGTTGGCGCTGATCAACCTGGCCTATGGCTGCTTCGTGCTGCCCGAGTCCCTGCCGGCCGAGCGCCGGCGGGCGTTCGAGTGGCGGCGTGCTAACCCGGTCACGTCGCTGCGGCAACTGTCGCAACTCAAGGGCGTGGGGCTGTTGCTGGCGGTGCTGGCCTGTGCCAACCTGGCCCAGTTCACGCTGTACACCACCTGGGTGCTGTACTCCACCTTCCGGTTCGGCTGGGGCCCGACTGAAAACGGCTGGTCGCTGTTCGCGGTGGGCCTGGTGGCTGCTGTCGTGCAGGGCGGCTTGCTGGGCTGGCTGCTCAAGCGCCTGGCCGCACCGCGCCTGGCGGTGTGGGGGCTGGTCTCGGCCATGCTGGCTTACCTGTTCTGGGGCCTGGCGACCGCGGGCTGGATGATGTACGCGGTGATCTTTGCCAACCTGCTGGGCGCGGCCGTGTCGGCAACGCTGCAAAGCCTGGTCTCGGGCGCTGCCGACGCCAAGGAGCAGGGCCAGACCATGGGTGCCATCAGTTCGCTGGGCAGCCTGATGGCGGTGATCGCACCGATGTTTGGCGCGCCACTGCTGGGCTTGGTGGCGCACCTGCCGCCCAGCGACTGGCGCGTCGGTGCACCCATGTTCTTCTGCGCCGCCTTGCAAGCCGTAGCCCTGGTGCTGGCCCTTGTCCACTTCCGCCGTGCGCGCCAGCATCGCGACCTGCTCCCCGCTGCCTGATATCCACCATGCACGACAAGATCCTCATCCTCGATTTCGGCTCGCAAGTCACCCAGCTCATCGCCCGCCGCGTGCGCGAGGCGCATGTCTATTGCGAGGTCCACCCCAACGACGTCACGGACGACTTCGTTCGCCAGTTCGCGCCCAAGGCCATCATCCTGTCGGGCAGCCACGCCAGCACGTATGAAGTGCACGAGCTGCGCGCACCGCAAGCGGTGTGGGACGCAGGGGTGCCCGTGCTGGGCATCTGCTACGGCATGTTCACCATGGCCGTGCAGCAGGGTGGGCAGGTCGAGGCCAGCAGCCACCGCGAATTTGGCTACGCCGAGGTGCGCGCGCACGGCCACACGCAGCTGCTGGACGGCATCGAAGACTTCGCTACGGCGCAAGGCCACGGCATGCTGAAGGTGTGGATGAGCCACGGCGACAAGGTCACCGCGCTGCCCCCGGGCTTCAAGCTCATGGCCAGCACGCCCAGCTGCCCCATCGCCGGCATGGCCGACGAGGCGCGCGGCTACTACGGCGTGCAGTTCCACCCTGAGGTCACGCACACGCTGCAGGGCAGGGCGCTGCTGGAGCGCTTTGTGCTGGGTATCGCTGGCGCCCGACCCGACTGGGTGATGCGCGACCACGTCGCCGAAGCCGTGGCGAAGATTCGCGAGCAGGTGGGCGACGAGGAGGTGATCCTGGGCCTGAGCGGGGGCGTCGACAGCAGCGTGGCCGCGGCACTCATCCACCGCGCCATCGGCGACCAGTTGACCTGCGTCTTCGTCGACCACGGCCTGCTGCGCCTGAACGAAGGCGACATGGTGATGGACATGTTCGTCGGCCAGCTGCACGCCAAGGTCATCCGCGTCGACGCCAGCGACTTGTTCCTGGGTAAGTTGGCCGGCGTGGCAGACCCCGAGGCCAAGCGCAAGATCATCGGCCGCGAGTTCGTCACCGTGTTCAAGCAAGAAGCCGCCAAGCTCACGCAGGCCGGCGCACGCGGAGCCAAGTGGCTGGCCCAGGGAACCATCTACCCGGACGTGATCGAGTCCGGCGGCGCGAAGACCAAAAAAGCCGTCAGCATCAAGAGCCATCACAACGTGGGCGGCCTGCCCGCCGAGTTGGGCCTGAAGCTGCTGGAGCCACTGCGCGACCTGTTCAAGGACGAGGTGCGCGAACTCGGCGTGGCGCTGGG
>JANOLY010000073.1:0-6167 GCA_031420055.1 Burkholderiales bacterium
GCCAAGCTGGCCGCCTTCGAGGCCCAGGCCGGGCCGCAGATCGTGCTGCTGCTGGTGCCAGCCACGGCGCCGGAAGACATCGCCTCGTACGCGCAGCGCGTGGCCGACACCTGGAAGATTGGCCGCCGTGCGGTGGGCGACGGCGTGCTGGTGGTGGTGGCCAAGAACGAACGCGCGGTGCGCATCGAGGTGGCCAAGGCGCTGGAAGGCGCCATCCCCGATCTGGCGGCGCGGCAGGTGATCGACCGCGCCATCGTGCCGGCCTTTCGCACCGACGACTACGCCGGTGGTTTGAACGCGGGCGTGGACCAGCTGATGGCGCGCATCAAGGGCGAAAACCTGCCAGCACCGCGCCCGGGCGGCCCTGGCGGCGGCAGCGGCCTGCCGTTGCAGCAACTGGGCATGTTCCTGTTTGTCGGCGTGCTGGCCGTGGGCGGCCTGCTGAGCGCGATCTTCGGGCGCAAGCTGGCGTCAGTGTTCACGGCAGTGGCGGCGGGCGGCGCGGCCTGGTGGCTGGGCGCCGGCCTGCTGATGGCACTCGGCGCGGCCGTGGCCACGGTGCTGGTGGTGGGGGTGTTTGGCGTTGGCACGGTGGTGCAGATCATTGCGATGACGGCCGGACGCGGTGGCGGTGGTGGCGGCGGGGGCTTTTCATCCGGCGGCGGTGGCGACTTTGGTGGCGGCGGCGCCTCGGGGCGGTGGTGACGATGATGGGCAAGCTGCAACGCATCCTGAAGCACCGGCTGTTGGACGACACCGACACGGCGCGCGCGCTGGACGCCGCCGCGCTGGCCCGCCTGCAAGCCCGCGTGGCCGCCAGCGAGCGGCACCACAGCGGCGAGATCCGCCTGTGCGTGGAAGCCGGCCTGCCGCTGCCCGACCTGTGGCGCAATGCCACGCCGCGTCAGCGCGCGGTGGCGATGTTCGGCACGCTGGGCGTGTGGGACACCGAGGCCAACAACGGCGTGCTGATCTACCTGCTGCTGGCCGAGCACGCCATCGAAATCGTGGCCGACCGCGGCCTGGCCCGCCTGGTGCCGCAGGCACATTGGGACGCCGTGATGGCCGGCATGCGCGCGGCCTTCGCCGCCCACCGCTTCGAGGCCGGTCTGTCTGAAGCCATCGCCGCCGTGGACGCCATGCTGGTGCGCCACTTTGCGCTGGCGCCGGGCCAGACCAACCCCAACGAGTTGCCTGACGGCGCGGACTTGCGCTGACGGCATTCGCGCGCCGCCCAATGCCGGCTCAAGCCGGCAGCACGACTTCAGGCTTCAGTGCCAGCCGGCGGGCGCGCCGGGCAAAACCGCGGTCGTCGAAGCTCACCAATTGCTGGCACGCCGCGCTGCTGGCCCAGTGCAGCGCGTCGGCGAAGTCCAGCCCCTGACGGTGCTGCGCCACGGCCTTGTGCAGGGTTTCAGAGCGCTCCACCGACACATGGGGCATGCCCAGCAGGTGGTCCAGGGCGCGACAGAACTCCTCGGGCGCAAGCGCATAGAAACCGCGCAAAACCCACTCCAGTTCCAGCACCACTGTCAGGGGCACAAAGATCGCTGGTGACTCCAGCATCACCCGCCGTGCGCGGGGGCGTTGGCGCAGGGCTTCTGGGTCCTGCGGATCGTCGCAATAAAACCGCGCCAGGATGTTGGTGTCAACCGCAATCACCGGTCGGCCTTGGAACGCTTGAGCAGCGACGCGGCGTCGAAGCTGGAAAGCCGCCGCGGTGCAGAGCCGTCCTCAGCCGGTGGCACCCGAATCATTCCGTAACCCGCCGCCGGATCGCAAAGCTGTGGCCGCCGCCGCACCAACAGACGTATCACGCCGGCTTCGTCGACAAACTCGACCTGGGTGCCGGGCGTCAATTCATGCCGAGTGCGGATCTCGACGGGGATAACGACTTGACCCTTTGCGGTCAGTGTGGCAACGGCCATGGGTGGCTCCGTTCGGTGGTGCAGTGGCGTGCCAGTGTAGCCGACTGCTTACCTGGTAAGCGGTCAGAGCCGCGGCCAAGCCGCGTGCGCTCAACGCGCTGCGGGCACCGGCAGCGGTGGTTCGGCCTGGCCGCCAACCAGGCACTCGGTGCTCGAGCCACTCCAATCGGCCAGATTGCCCGCAAGCGCTACACCCCGGCGCAGCGCCGTCATCTCGGCCACGATGGCCAGGGCGATTTCTGGCGGTGTCAGCCCACCCAGGTTCAGCCCCACCGGGCCGCGCAGGCGCTGCACTTCTTCGGTCGTCACCTCGAACAGGCGCAGCCGGTCGCGCCGCGTGTCGTTGTTGCGGCGCGAGCCCAGGGCGCCCACATAGAAGGCGGGCGACTTCAGCGCTTCCATCAGCGCCAGGTCGTCGAGCTTGGGGTCGTGCGTGACGGCCACCAGAGCGCTGTGTGCGTCCAGGTTCATGGCCACGACCAGGTCGTCGGGCATCAGGCGCGACAGCGTCACGCCTTCCAGCGCCGACGTGCCGTCGGGCTTCAGCCAGGGCTCGTGGTACTCCTCGCGCGGGTCGCACACGGTGACGCGGTAGTCCAGCATCACCGCCATCTGCGCCAGGTAGCGCGACAACTGCCCCGCGCCGATGACCACCAGCCGCAGCCGCGGCCCGTGCACCGTGTGCAGCACGTGGCCGTCGAAGCGCACGGCGTCGCCCTCGGCCGACGGCGCCAGCGCCACGATGCCGGTGGCCAGTTCCAACCGGCGCAGCACCACGCGGTGCTGCTCGATGGCGGCCAGCAGTTCGCGCAGCAGGCTTTGCGCCGACAGCGGCTCCAGCACGATCTGCACCGTGCCGCCGCAGGGCAGGCCGAAGCGCTGCGCCTCTTCGGCCGACGCGCCGTAGATGGTGGCCTGCGGCAGCCGCAACGCGAGTTCACCACGCTTGACGCGGTCGATCAGATCGTCCTCGATGCAGCCGCCCGACAGCGAACCGGCCACCTGCCCGTCGTCGCGAAAGATCATCAAGCTGCCCGGCGGGCGCGGGCTGCTGCCCCAGGTGCGCACCACCGTGCCCAGCACCACGCGGTGGCCGCGGTTCATCCAGTCCATGGCGGTGCGGATGACTTCGACGTCCATGCTGTTCATGGGCAGGCTCCTGACGATGGGGCGGTGGGGCGGTGGGGCAACGAGCATGCCACAGGCCCGTGGATCTCAGGGTGCTGCTCGGGCCTTCACCGCCCAGCGCAGCTTGGCCGAACTGGACCGCGGGTTGGCGCGGCGTTCGTCGAACGACGGCCGCACGGCCTCGGGCGACACGCGTTCGAACACGCCCGCACGCTCGCCTGCCTGGAAAGCCTTCTTCACGCGCCGGTCTTCGCCCGAATGAAAGCTCAGCATCGCCACGCGCCCGCCGGGGTTCAGGCAGGCTGGCAGCGCGGTGAGGAATCGGTCGAGCGCGCCGAACTCGTCGTTCACGGCAATGCGCAGGGCCTGGAAGGTGCGCTGCAGCGTCTTCTTGATCTCGGTCTCGCGCTCGGCGGCGGGCAGGGCGCGTGCAAACAAGGGCAACAGTGCGGCGCGCACACGCTCGGCCAGTTGCGCCGTGGTTTCGATGTACTGGCCTTGCAGCGCGGCGGCCAGGGCGACGGCGTGCGGTTCGTCCGCGTTGTCCACCAGCACCTCTCGCAGTTGCGCGCGGGTCAGGCGCAGCAGCAGCGTGCTGGCGGGCTCGTCGGCGGACGGGTCCAGGCGCAGATCGAGCGGGCCGTCGGCCTTGAAGGTGAAGCCGCGCGCCGGGTTGTCGATCTGCATCGACGACACGCCCAGATCGGCCAGCACAAAGTCGAACCCGCCACCGGCTGCAGCAAGCAGCGTCGGCATCTCGGCGAAGTTCATGCGCTGCACGGTCAGCACGGATTCATCGAAGCCCAGGCCGCGCAAACGCGCTTCGGTGCGCGGCAGCTCCAGCGGGTCCACGTCGATGCCGAACAAGCGCCCACCGGGCTGCAAGCGGGTCAGCAGCTCTTGGGCGTGGCCACCGAAGCCCAGCGTCGCGTCCAGGCCCACCTCGCCCGGCTGCGGCGCCAGCACGGCCAGGATCTCGTGCACGCAGATGGGTCGGTGCATGCCGGCCGGCGTCTGCCCGCGCTGCATCACCTTGGCCAGCTCGCCGGCGTGGCGCGCGGGGTCGAGTTCCTTGTACTTCTCTTCGAAGCGGCGTGGGTGCGTGCCGACATAGCGCACACGGCGCTTGTGGGGGGCGGCTGGTTCGTCGGACATGGTGGATTGTCTGGCAGCCGGTGCGGCCCGGGCCTGGCTGGCGCTACACCCGGCGCTGTTGAGCGGCGCGCGCGGCCGCTTGTTCGTTCAGGGCCGCACCGCGGTCACGACCGCTTTCCGAAGAGACCGAGCAGCCAGCCCCTGAACACAGTCCAGACCAGCGCCAGGACATTCAGCTCTTTGCCTGGCTGCGAGGCCGTCGCCGGGGCCGAGACGGCCAGGGCAGCCGGCGCCTGGCCCGATTCGGTGGGCGCCGGCTGGGCGGCTGCGGCCGTGCGGAAGTTGACTGCAAACTGCGCCAGCATGGCGTCAGACACGGGCACCAGCAGCCGGCTGCCAAACTGCGCGAGCTTGCCGCTGACGGTGATGGTGGCCGCACCCACCAGCACGCAGGCCGCTGCGGTGTCGCCGGGCTCGACATGGGCGGTCAGGTTCATCGCGGCCGAAGAGCCCGATTTGTCCGCGCCCTTGGCCAGCATCTGCAAAGTGCGCGTGCTGGCGTCCAGCGCCAGCACCTCGATCTCGCCTGCAAACTGCATCACCGCCGGGCCCACCCGGCTCTTCACGGTGCCCTTGTAGTGCCGCTCGTCCACCTGCTCGGTGATGGCCGCGCCCGGCATGCACGCGGCCGTGGCACGCACATCGGCCAGCACGGCCCAAGCTTGCGCCACCGTGGTGGCTACGGGGTAGCGCTTCTCCAACTTGACTTCCATGACAGGGCCGCTCCACTTTTGTTGAACTGATGCCAGCCACGATAGCCGCTGGGCGGCCGCCCCTGGGCCGGACTCATGCCCTTCACAACGCCTTGAACGGCGACTTCAGCCGCTCTTTCAGCGGTTCATGGCCCAGGGGCGGGAAGACGATGGGCGTTTCAGGCACGGCGTGTTCGGGAATGGCGTCGAGCAGGTGACGGATCAAGGCCAGCCGGCCGCAGCGCTGGTCGTTGAAGTTGACCAGCGTCCAGGGAGCTTGCTTGGTGTGGGTGGCTTGCAGCATGGTGTCGCGGGCGCGGCCGTAGTCGGCGTATTTCTCGCGCGCCTGCAGGTCGATGGGGCTGAGCTTCCAGCGCTTCAAGGGGTCTGCCTGGCGCTCGGCGATGCGCGTTTCCTGCTGCGCCTGGTCCACCGTCAACCAGTACTTGAACAGCAGCACGCCGTCGTCCACCAACAGCTTCTCGAACGCCGGGGCCTGCTTCAAAAAGGCCGCGGTTTCGTCTTCGGTGCAATAGCCCATGACACGTTCGACACCAGCGCGGTTGTACCAACTGCGGTCGAAGAGCACGACTTCTCCGGCGCTGGGCAGGTGCTGTACATAACGCTGGAAGTACCACTGCGTGCGTTCGCGCTCGGTGGGTTTGGGCAGGGCCACCGTGCGGCATTGGCGCGGGTTCAAAGTGCCCGCGATGGCGGCGATGACGCCCCCCTTGCCCGCGGTGTCGCGGCCCTCGACGATGACGAGCAAGCGCTTGCCCGTGTGCTGCAGCCAGCGGGCCACGTCATTGAGCTGCAGCTCCAGCGCATCCAGTTGCTCCAGGTAGGCGGTCCTGCTCAAGCGGCCGTTGTTGCCGTTGTCGCTGTTGCCGTGTTTTTTCTTGCCCATGGGGGTTCTCCCGTTTGTGCGCGTCGCCGTGGTTTGTCTCAGGTCTTGTTGCCCAACAGGCCCACGCTCCGTGGCCCGATGTTGGCACTGAAGGTCAAGCGGCCAGCGCTATTTCAAGTGCTCGGCCAGGAACGCCTCCATGCGCCGCGCGAAGTCGGCGCGGGTCTGCGGCAGCCGCCAGGTGTGGCCCTCGTCGGGGTAGGTCACCCACACCGGCTCGCGGCCGGCCTTTTGCATGGCCTCGCGCAGGCGTTTGCCGTGCGCCAACGGCACGCGCCGGTCGGCTTCACCAAAGGCCAGCAGCAAGGGCGCGCGGATGCGCTCGGCCTGCGCCACGGGCGAGACACTGGTCAGCAT
>JANOLY010000074.1:0-6375 GCA_031420055.1 Burkholderiales bacterium
CCCGGCTGAGCGTGTGTCGGCTGTGGACATGGTAGCGGTTGCCGTTGGAGGTAATCCGTTCGTATCCGAGCGCCTCGAACAGCCGCGTCAGGCGATCGGACGCGACCTCCAAGTTCACCCACGTCATCCCCAGGCGCCGCCATTGTTGGATGATGAGAGATAGAAATGAACGAAGACCTTCTTCGTCATCGTTCGCGACGAACAGGTCGCGCAGTACGGCGCACGACACGTGCTTCGAATACTTGAGTTCATGCCAGATGCCGTACCCACGAAGCCGATCGCGCCCATCGCGCATGGCCACCAATGACAACGGGTGCGTAGGGAAGTCGAAGAGACGCCAGTTCAAGTACTGGCTGCTCCGCTCCAGACATGACGTGTATCCGGGTCTCGCTTGGGCCCAGAGTTCGTCGAATTCACCTGAACACGACGTGAGGTTCTCCAGCCGGAAATCTCGCGCGCCACCAAGCCGTCGACCCGCTCCGGCCGACAAGGCATCGAATGCCTGGCCGACGGCCTGCCCCACCACGTAGCCCAACCGCGACTGCATGGACCCCACGTAACTGGCCCTCAGACGGAAGAAATCATTGCCCGCACCGCCCACGGCCACGAAGCCTTGTTTCTTGTAGACCTTCTGCGTGATGTCGCCGGACGACGTGCTGCCGGTGAGATCGGCATATTCCCGGCTCCTGGCGATCATCCTGCTGCCCAGGCCGCACCCGCGATAGGATGGCTCGATGCAGGTATGCGCCGCGAATGCAATCACGGTGGACTGCCCGTCGATCCACCAAGGCTGGGCGAACATCGCCCTGAAGGCGATGAGCCTTCCGCGATCCCGGACACCCAACCCGATGCCGTCCAGCGCCCGCTGCCACGGATTGTTCAATATTCTGCCGTCGAACCAGTTCACGACGGCGTCGGCATCGCCGTCGAAATGGTCGAAGGATCGGCGGGCGATATCTATGCACTCCGGCAGGTCCGACAGATGAAGTCCAGAGATCTCGAGATCAGCGGACAACGAAGCTTCGGCCCCTAACACGCCGGAGCCGCCCGTCATCGGCGATTCCCCGAAAAGGCCGGGTAAGGGCGACCTCGATCAGACATGCGAACAGGCCGGCGCGCGCGACTTCAACGCCATCAGCAACTCGCCTGGAAGCACAGCACCAGAGAATTTCAGAAGCGTCCACAGGCGCCCGGTATGGCGCAGGCGCTGCCACAAGAACGGAAAGCGCTCATTGAATCCCAAGAGGAGCCACTGCGGTTCACGGGTCTTCATGACGCGGAACAGATCGCCGGAGGACAGGAACCTGACCGTTGGCATCAGCTTCAGCGCGCCAGCCACGAGCTTCTCCAGTTCCCCCAGGCTGCGGACGCGCACGGCCGGATCGCGGCAGAAGTTGTCGCGATGATTCTCGAGCACGCAGGGGCGCCCCTCCGAGCTTGCACGTCGAAGGGCGCGTAATGCGTACTCGGCACCACGGCCGCGTGACGGCTCGAAGTAGTCGCATCGCACCAAGTAGATGATGCTGCCCGATCTGTCGCCGTTGGCAAACCGCTCCCCATCGTCTAAAAAGGCGCCGTCGGCAGCACAGCCCGTATACCGCTCGCCCGGTGTGATCACGCACTCGATGCCGCTCGCCGCCCAAGCGCACTCGACGAGTCCTGTCCAGACGAATGTCGGAGGAACGACGATCCTGGGAGCTCGACCAAACACTCGAACGAACGCGTCCACCTCTTCCGTCACCGCAGGACGGATGGTGTCTCTGGCCAATGCTTTCGACGGCAAGACCGTCGCGTCAATCCAGCGGATTTGCAGGTGCGGCGGCAGTCGCTCGGTGAATGCGGGCTCTGGCTCGCGGAGCCATTTCCGCACCGTGGCGTCTTCGCTCGCCATCAGCGTATCGGGCCAGAAGTGCTCCAGACCGTGCAACTGAATCGAGAAGAGACCTTCCGCCTCCCCTTGTTTCAACATGTCGAGAATGGGCGCGAGCGGCGGTTCGTCCAGGCAGGTTCGCCGGTACGTCGTTCCGTCCGCACTGATCGCGCGACCATTCGGCACGGCCAGCACGACGGCCAGACTCAAGACCGGGGACCTCCCCGCCGCGTCTCGAAATTGACGGAGCACGCCTGCTATGTCATGCAGGGCAGATGCCTGAACGAGCGGACCGGCACCCCAATCGTCGCTTTCCACGATCAGCACGGGATACCTCAGTACAGGCTCCCGCCACAACCGACGGATGTCCGGCAGATACAAGAGCACTATCGCTGCAACGCCGGCCAGCCACAGCACAGGTGCAGCCCAGAGGAGTGAATTTGAGTCGATCGGCATCCTGCGTTGGCTCCCGAACCCGGCATCACCTCACAACGAGACATTCAATCTGACGGCTGGCACACCAGCATCTGGCATGGATCGACTCACGCCGCTCTCGTTCTTCGATTCGATCACGGCCAATTGGTGAACGACGACGACCACCGCAACCAGGTGATAGATGTAATCGAAATAGGCCAACCCCAGGAATGCACCGGCAGACATGTACGCCACCATCGAGACCTGGATCATCGCCGCCAAATCCCTGGCCCACAGCGCCTCTGGATTCCTCTTGGCGTGTCGGATCACCGAGCTGCATTTCATCCACGTGAACCCGAGTAACGAGAGAAAGAGGATCAACCCGGGCCAGCCATGTTCTCCGAGAACCTCGAAGTAGATACTGTGCACGTCGCGGACGTTCTCGGGGTCTGGCGCATACCTCTGAAAGACCGTCGCTTCCCACGTTTCGAACCCGCCGCCGAAGATGCGGTCGTTGGCGATGCGCAACGCAGTCCACCATGCGTTGATCCGGCCTTGCGCCGAAGCGTCCTGATCGTAGGTCTGGATCGTGTTCATGCGTTCGAAATAAGTGTCCGGCATGATGCTCAGCGCGGCCAGCCCCGCCACCAGGATCAGCACGCCGGTCACGATCTTGTTCCGGCTCTTCAGCCAGAAGATCGCGCCGGTCACAGCGAGCGCCACCAAAGCGCCCCGCGACTGGGTGCCGACCGCGGCAATGGCCGTGAGGATCATGCCCGCCATGAGACCCAGTCTGACCAGGCCATCCTTCGCATGCAGTTGCAGGTAGCGCATCAACGGAATGGTCATGACCAGCGCGAGCGCGAGCTCGTTGTTGCCCCCGATGAAGGTGTTCGACGGGCCTTGGACCCGGTACACGCCGCCCTTCGCGATCGTGAATATCCCGCCCTTGACGCCGTAGAAGGCCAGCGACAGGACGATCGCCCAGATGAGCAGATGCACCCTGTTGCGCGAGGTGAGCATCAGCAAGGTCATGAAGGTCAGGATCTGGATCTTGACGACCTTCTCGTACTGCACCAGCGCAGCGTCGAAATAGAACGCCTGGGTGGTGGTCAGCCCCATCCAGGCGACGAACATCACCAGCAGTACAACCTCACGGCTCCAGACGATCCGCTTGGCCGCTTTGTCCATCAGCATGCCGGCAAGCGTGGCGATCGCGACGAACTGCACCACCGGCATGCTGTACATGAAGGTGTAGCTGAGCCGGTGGGGGTTCATGTATCCCAACCAGGCCAATAAAAGGATGCCCCAGAAGGGCCGCTTCAGGATGATGGGCAATGATCCGAAGACGATGATCGCAAGTACCAGATCACGCATGGCAAGCCCCACGTGGCTCCGCAGGCTCCACGTGACTCACGACGTAGCGATACTTGCCTGAACGCTCTGGCAATATTTCTTCCACTTGCTCCACCTCTATTGCAACCTCTGCCCCCAACCGTGCCTTGGCTTGGGCCTTGATACCGGGAATGCAGGCGATATCAAAAGCATCGTCGGGCACCACGAGGATGTGCGTCGAATGCAGGCTTTCCTGCACGATCTTGAATTGCCGGATGCCGGGCAGGTCGCGCAGGATGTAGATCAGCGCCAACCCGTGCAAGACGGTGCCGTCGGCCGCGACCACGAAGTCAGTCGTGCGGCCCTGGAT
The DNA here is from genome assembly GCA_031420055.1 of Burkholderiales bacterium. Taxonomy (GTDB): domain Bacteria; phylum Pseudomonadota; class Gammaproteobacteria; order Burkholderiales; family Burkholderiaceae_C; genus Rubrivivax. The sequence goes on from JANOLY010000074.1 coordinate 3,990, forward strand.
CTCCTTCAACAGCGGCAACCCGCGTTCACACGGGCATACGCGGTTATCCAGCATCGCCACGTCGCCGGTGCGGTAGCGGATAAACGGAAAGTCCCTTGTCGACAAGTGCGTGATCGCGATCTCGCCCGCCTCGCCAGGCGGCAGTACGTGACCGTCCGTGCCGACAATCTCGACGATGATGTCCTCGGCTGTGAGGTGCATGCCCCCTTCGGGGCACTCGTGCGCGATGAAGCCCGCGTCCCGCCCGCCATAACCGTTGGCCACCGCACAGCCGAAGACTCGGCTGATGACGGCGCTCTGCTCGTCGTACAGGCGCTCGCTGGTGACGAAGGCCACCTCGATGCCCAGATCGTCCATACGCTGGCCCCGCTTCTCGGCGTGGCCCGCGATGTGGCTGAGTGCACTGGGGTAGCCGAACAGCATCTTCGGCCTGCGGCGCCGAAGCGTCTTGATGAAGCCGTCGAGCTTGGGCTCGCTCATCTCGAAGGCGGGCAGCAACTCGGTGCGCAGCAGCTTGTCACGCCAAGCTCGGATGCGGTCCTGGTTGCCCAGTTCGATGGGTGAACCCCAGACGACGATCTCCGGGTCACCGATATCCACGCCCCACCAACGGGTGGCACGCCACTTGGCGGCCACGTCGTGGCTGACGCGTTCGTTGCCGATGTAGAAGATCAGCGGCTCGCCCGAGCTGCCGCCGGTGTTGAAGCGGGCCAGGCCGCGCGCGTGCTCGTGCTTCAACTGTTCGGTGTGGGCACGGATCAGCGGCTTGGTCATGAAGGGCAGGCGCTGCAGGTCGGCCACGCTGCTTACCCGTGCCGGGTCGAAGCCCTGCGCACGGAAGAGGTTGCGGTAGTACGGCACATGGCGGCCGGCCTCGGTGAGCAACGCTCGCAGCCGCTCGACCTGCAGCGCCTGCAGCTTGTCGGTGGGCCACCACTGCGTGTCTTCCAGGCGCCGGCGCACGGCCACCGTGGAATGGCGCTTCAGCCGCTCGTGCAACGGGAACAGAACGCCGGAGGTGAAGGCGGTGTACAGGCCAGGCATGGTGATCTGGATTCAGGGCAGCGCGACATGGGTGCTGCCGACCGCGCCGGCGCCATGTGCGTGCAGGCGGCGGAACAGGTCCACCAGTTCTTCGACTCGCCGGTCCCAGGTGTTGTCTTCGGCATAGCGGCGGATGGCTGTAGCGTCCCAGCTCGCGGCCAGCGCGTGGACCAGCGCGTCGCGAAGGCAGTCCGCATTGTCGAAGGGCACCACGGTGCCCAGTTCGGGGCGACAGACCACCTCGGCATTGCCGCCCACGGCAGTGGTCACGACCGGCACCCCGCAGGCCATGGCCTCCAGGAACACGTTGGCCCAGCCTTCGTTGCGAGTGGCCAGCACGAACACGTCGGCCGCCGAGAGCGGCACCCGAATGCGGTCGGGGGGCAGCGGGCCGAGAAAGCGAACTGCGTCGCCGAGGCCGAGCTCGCCCACCTGGCGCAGCAGCTCGGCACTCATGTCGCCTTCGGGGCTGGACCCGCCGACCACAAGGTAGGTCAGCCCTGGAAAGCGCGCACGCAAGGTCGGAAGGAGTTCGATCACGCGGTGAAACCCTTTGCGCTCCACCAGGCCGCCCACGCTCACCAGCACCGGCCCGTCGTCCGGCAGCCCCAGCATGCGGCGCGCGTCGGACCGGCCCAGCGGCTTGAACCGCTGCAGGTCGACGCCGTTGCCCACCACGCGGACTTTTTCCGCAGCGACGCCCAGCCCGAGCGCCACGCGGCGCAGCGACTGCGACACCGCAATAACCTGCGTGGCCCGCTGCAGCGCGAGCGCAAGGCGCGGAGCAATCGTGGCGTCGTGCGCATGGCGCTGCTCGGTGCCACGCAACGTGATCGTGACCGGCACATTCAGCCAGCGGCCGAGCAGCGTGGCGGCATAGCCGTCGGGGTAGCCGAAATGCGCGTCGATCAGGTCCAACCGGCCGACGCGCTTGAGTTGCCACAGGCGTGGCAGAGCGCCCAGGGCCATGAACAGGCCGTCCAGCCCTTTCAGCGCACCGGGCACGGACAGCCAGCGTGGGAACCAGACGTCGAAGCCCGATTGCTGCTCGTGCCTTGGCGCGCCCGGGCGAAAGCCGGAGCGCCATCGCCTCAGCAGGCCCTGCAGAGGGAACCAGGGCGTGGGTGCCACCACCGCCAGCGGTAACTGCGCGCCGACGCGAAACATGCGCTCGCGTATGAACAGGCCCGCGCCGGGCTGCACGCTGCTCGGGAACAGGCTGCTGAACACCACCACATGGGGGTGAGTGACGCCTGGTTGGTCCGGTGGGGTAGGCACGCGCACGCTAAGGCACCCTCTTGCGAAACACCAGCCAGAAGCCGAGCCAGCGCAGGTCGTCATC
>JANOLY010000075.1:0-13950 GCA_031420055.1 Burkholderiales bacterium
GGCATGAATCGCTGATCATGCAGCAGAGCGACATCGGGGCGATTGCCGACAGCATCAAGGACTGCCTGCGCTGCGGCAAGTGCAAGCCCGTGTGCGCCACCCATGTGCCGCGCGCCAACCTGCTGTACAGCCCGCGCAACAAGATCCTGGCGACCTCGCTGCTGATCGAAGCCTTCCTGTACGAGGAGCAGACGCGCCGCGGCATCAGCGTGCAGCACTGGGAAGACTTCGAAGACGTGGCCGATCACTGCACCGTGTGCCACAAGTGCCTCAGCCCCTGCCCGGTGAACCTCGACGTCGGCGACGTCACCATGAACATGCGCAACCTGTTGCGCAAGATGGGCAAGAAGAGCTTCAGGCCGGGCAATGCCGTGGCCATGGCCTTCCTCAACGCCACCAACCCGCAGACCATCAAGCTGATGCGCGGCGCGATGGTCGGTCTGGGCTTCAAGGCCCAGCGTTTCATGGCCGACCTGCTCAAGCCGTTGGCCCGGCGCCAGACCGCATCGCCCCCGGCCACCCTGGGCGCGGCGCCGCTCAAGGAGCAGGTGATCCACTTCATCAACAAGAAGCTGCCGGGCGGCCTGCCCAAGAAAACGGCGCGTGCGCTGCTGGACATCGAGGACAAGGACTACGTCCCCATCATCCGCGACCCCAAGGCCACCACGGCCGACACCGAGGCCGTTTTCTACTTCCCGGGCTGCGGCAGCGAGCGGCTGTTCAGCCAGGTCGGCCTGGCCACCCAGGCCATGCTGTGGCACGCCGGCGTGCAGACCGTGCTGCCGCCGGGCTACCTGTGCTGCGGCTACCCACAGCGTGGCAGTGGCCAGTTCGACAAGGCCGAAAAAATCATCACCGACAACCGGGTGCTGTTCCACCGGGTGGCCAACACCCTGAACTACCTGGACATCAAAACCGTGGTGGTGAGTTGCGGCACCTGCTACGACCAGTTGCAGGGCTACCAGTTCGAGGACATCTTCCCCGGCTGCCGCATCATCGACATCCACGAGTACCTGCTGGAGAAGGGCATCAAGCTCGACGCTGCCCAAGCCGGTGCCTACCTCTACCACGACCCCTGCCACAGCCCCATGAAGCTGCAGGATCCGATGAAGACCGTCAAGGCCCTGGTGGGGCCCAGCGTGCTGAAGAACGAGCGCTGCTGCGGCGAAAGCGGCACCCTGGGCGTGACGCGGCCCGACGTGAGCACGCAGGTGCGCTTTCGCAAGGAAGAAGAGCTCAGGCAGGGCGAGCAGGCGCTGCGCAGTCTGGTGGCCAGCACGCCGGGGCTGAGCACGGCAGCGATCGCCAACGTCAAGATTCTCACCAGCTGCCCCAGCTGCTTGCAGGGCCTGAAGCGCTTTGAGGGCGACCTTCAAAGCGGCCTGCTCGAAGCGGACTACATCGTGGTCGAGATGGCGCGGCTGATCCTGGGCCCGACCTGGCTGGAGGATTACGTGGGCACGGCCAATGCCGGCGGCATCGAGCGCGTGCTGGTTTGAGCCCCCGGCAGGGCACCTGCGCGTCCTCAAGAGCGGGGTTGCCCCGCACTACCGGCCGATACAAATGTTACCGTTCAATGCCCTCAAGCCCGGGGTGGGGGTCTTGGGCACGTCCGTCATAATCCGATGGCAAGGCACTGCTGGCCTTGGTTCGCATCAATTTTCACTGCTTGGACGACCGCGATGAAACGACTTGCTCTGGTATCGGCGTTGGTGTTGTGCGGCACTTCCAGCGCCTGGGCTGTGGGCGGCCCGTTGAGCTTTGTGGCCAACACGGCGTCGTTCAGCGCCAGCGTGAATGGCACGTTCAGCGATGTCTGGACCTTCAACGTGGTGCCCCCCGGCGCCAGCGCTGCGGCCTCGATCACCAACATTTCGTTCAATGGCGCGGGTGGTATTGCCGGCTTCATCGGCACGCTGGCGTCGGTGCCGCTGGGCGTCAGTTCGTTGCCGTCACCGCCGGTGGTGGTGAATGTGCTGTCGGGATTCACGGCTGAGTTGGCCGCTGGCGCCTATACCTTGACCGTTGGCGGCGACGCTGGCGCTGGCGCCTCGTACGGCGGCAACGTGGTGCTCACGCCCGTGCCCGAACCCGAGACCTACGCCATGATGCTCGCCGGCTTGGGAGTGGTCGGCTTCGTGGCCGCGCGCCGCCGCCGCACCCGCGCCTGAGGCACGTCTTGCGGGGCCTTTGGCCCCAGGTCTGACAAGGGCGGCGCGGTTGCGCCGCTTTTTTCCGTGGGTCGAGAGCTACACTGGCCCACCCGTTTCAGTTCACCTGCGAGCATCCATGGCCGGCCTGACCCCTGACACCCCTGGCCCCACAATGCTGACCGTGCACCAGCAATCGCGAGTGCTCGAGGTGGCTTTCGACGACAGCGCCCACTTCCGCATTCCCTTCGAACTGATGCGCGTCTATTCGCCCTCGGCCGAAGTGCAAGGCCATGGCCCCGGGCAAGAAGTGCTGCAGACCGGCAAGCGCGATGTCGTCATCACCGACATTGCCGCCGTGGGCCACTACGCCGTGCAGCCGCGCTTTTCTGACGGGCACGACACCGGCATCTTCTCGTGGGTCTACCTGTACAAGCTGGGGTCGGAGCAGGCCCAGATGTGGCAGCGCTACGAATCCCGACTTCAAGCCGCTGGCGTAGATCGCGACGCCCCGATGCAGGGCAAGCAGGCCGGCGCCTGCGCTTCGCACTGAGCAGCGCCCCAGCCATGGCGCAAACCCACTTCGGTTACCAGACCGTTGACGACGCCGAGAAGGCCCGCCACGTGCGCGGCGTCTTCGACGCTGTGGCCCCCAAGTACGACCTGATGAACGACGTGCTGTCACTGGGACTGCACCGCGCCTGGAAAGCCTATGCGGTGGCGCTGGCCGACGTGCAACCTGGCGACCGCGTTCTGGATGTGGCTGGTGGCACCGGCGACATGGCACGGGCCTTCGCGGCCCGGGTTGGTGAAAGCGGTCGTGTCGTCCTGACCGACATCAACGAGGCCATGCTGCGCACCGGGCGCGACCGCCTGCTCGACAGCGGTTACGCGCTGTCGACGGCCGCCTGCGACGCCGAACACCTGCCCTTTGCGACGGGCAGTTTCGACCTCGCCAGTGTTGCCTTTGGCCTGCGCAACATGACGCACAAGGAAGCCGCTCTGGCCGAAATGGCCCGCGTGCTGCGCCCCGGCGGGCGGCTGCTGGTGCTGGAGTTTTCGACACCCGCCGCGCCGTTGCGCAAGGCCTACGACCTGTACTCCTTCCGCCTCATGCCGTGGCTGGGCAAGATGGTGGCCGGCGACGCCGACAGCTACCGCTACCTGGCCGAGAGCATCCGCATGCACCCCGACCAGGCCGCCCTGAAGGCCATGATGAAGAGCGCAGGCTTTGGCCACGTCGACATACACAACCTGGCCGGGGGGATAGTCGCCGTTCACATGGGTGTGAAGTGCTGAAGCGGCGGTGCGGTCTGCTCAGGCGCCGATCTGGCGTGGGCGCCGAGGTCGACGAGTTACTGCGCTTGGCGCGGGCCAGCTTTGTGCAGATGCAGGCCGCCTGGGACCGTGCCGACCTGCACGCACTGGGCCTGCTGGCCACCGGGCCCTTGCTCGAAGAACTGCGCTGCCAGCTCGCCGAACGCGGGCCGGCGCAAAACCACACCGAGGTCGTATCGCTCCAGGCCCGGCTGTTGTCCTTGGACGACTTGAACGAGGCCCAGGTGGCCAGCTTCGAGTTCTCGGGCATGATCCAGGAAGACAGTGCCAGCGGCGCGGCGCCTTTTCGCGAGCTCTGGTTGCTGGCTAACGTCAAATCGGCCGGCAGCGGCTGGCGCTTGGCCCGGGTCCAGGCGCTTGCCTGAACTTCATGACATCACGGTGCATAGCGCTGTGAACTAAGGCCGCTGTTGCACCCTCTTGGATGGGGGGCTGTGCAGGCGTTTGCCTGGGGGGTGCCGGTTACACTGACGGGCTCCGGGGCAAGGCGCCTCGACAGTGGGTGAGCAGCCTCGCCCCGTCGATTCCGGGCGCCGACCGAGCAGCCTGCCCCAACACCCTTGCTAAGGACTCCGCCGATGAAGCCACTCTATCGCTCCGTGTACGCCCTGCGTTGGATTCCGCTGCTGGCCTTGTCGGCAGCCGCAGTGTTGCTGGTTGGTTGCGGTGAGAAGAAGGACAAGGCCGCCAGCCAGACCGCCGTCAAGGTCAACAAGGAAGAGATCACCGTCCACCAGATCAACTTCGTGCTGCAGCAGCAGCGCGGCCTGCGCCCCGAGCAGACTGACGCTGCCAGCAAGCAAATCCTCGAACGCCTGATCGACCAGCAGCTCGCCCTGGGCAAGGCCGAAGAGCTCAAGGTCGACCGCGACCCGCGCGTGGTGCAGGCACTGGAAGCTGCCCGCCGCGAAGTCGTCTCGCGCTCGTACCTTGAAAAGGTCGGCGAGGCCGCCGCCAAACCCACGGCCGAAGAGATCAAGAAGTACTACGACGACAAGCCCGCCCTGTTCAGCGAGCGGCGCATCTACAGCATCCAAGAAATCGCCATCGAGGCCAAGCCCGAACAAGTAGCGGTGCTGCGTGACAAGCTGGCCGCGGCCAAGAACATCGGCGAGTTCGTCGAATGGCTCAAGGCCAACGACTACCGCTTCTCGGGCAACCAGGCCGTGCGCGCCGCCGAGCAATTGCCGCTGAACAGCCTGGAATCCTTTGCCCGCATGAAGGACGGCCAGGCCGCCATCGTGCCCGCGGCCAACGGCGTGCAAGTCATCGTGCTGGCCGGTTCGCGCAGCCAGCCCGTCACCGAAGAGCAGGCCCGCCCGGCCATCGAGCAGTTCATCCTGAACGAGCGCAAGCGCAAGCTGATTGAAGACGACGTCAAGGCCATGCGCGCCGCGGCCAAGATCGAATACGTCGGCAAGTTCGCTGAAAGTGCCGCCTCGGCAGCCGCTGCGGCCAAGCCCGCGCTGGCCGCCGCGCCCGCGGCCAGTGGCGGTCTGTCCAGCACCGACATCAACAAAGGCATGGGTATCAAGTAATGGCCGCTCTGCTCAGTTTCATCGTTTCCGCGCTGACGGCGCTGCTCCTGTCGGGCGGCGCCAGCGCCCAGGTGGCGCCGGCGGCCAAGCCGGTGGTGGCGGCGCCGGCCGAGTACATGCTGGGCTCGGGCGACGTGCTGCGCGTGCTGGTCTTCCAGAACCCCGACCTCACGCTGGAAACCCGCGTCACCGAGACCGGCCTGGTGTCGTACCCCTTGCTGGGCAATGTGCGCCTGGGCGGCTTGAGCGTCACGGCGGCCGAGAAGCTCATCGCCGACGGCCTGCGCAACGGTAACTTCGTCAAGAACCCCCAGGTCACCCTGGTGGTGTTGCAAGTGCGCGGCAACCAGGCCAGCGTGCTGGGCCAGGTCAACCGCCCGGGCCGCTACCCGCTGGAAGTGGCCGACATGCGCCTGACCGACCTGCTGGCCATGGCCGGCGGCACGGCAAGCTCAGGCGCGGACCTCGTCGTCGTCACCGGCACGCGCAAGGGCCAGCCCTTCCGCGAAGAAATCGACCTGCCCTCGCTGTTCGCCCCGGGTGGTTCCTCCAAGGACCTGCTCGTGCTTAACGGCGACGTGGTCTGGGTCGACCGCCAGCCGCTGGTTTACATCTACGGCGAAGTACAGCGCCCCGGCCCCATGCGCCTGGAGCGCGGCATGACCCTGATGCAGGCCCTGGCCACGGGCGGTGGCCTGACGCAGCGCGGCACCGAAAAGGGCATCCGCGTGCACCGCAAGGCGACCGACGGGTCAACCAAGGTCATGCAGGCCGTGTTGGATGCGCGCATGGAAGACGGCGACGTGGTCTACGTGCGCGAGAGCTTGTTCTGACGGCATTCCGTCACCAGCCGACGATTTGGAATGTCATGAACTACGCCCTTGATTGCGAACGCGAGGAAGACGGCCGCTGGCTTGCTGAGGTGCCGCAACTGCCTGGCGTGCTGGCTTACGGTGCCACGAGAGAAGAGGCCATGGTCCGAGTCGAGGCGCTTGCCTTGCGCGTCATTGCTGATCAGCTCGACCACGGCGAGAGCCCGGCTCTCGACATTTCCATTGCGCTTCCTGCGGCGGCATGAGCCAGTGGCTGTCCAAGAAAGCACGAATGGTCCTGGCAGCTTTATTGCATATCGGATGGCATATCAAACGTCAAAGCGGCTCTCACCGCACCTTGAGTCGCCATGGATGGTCGGACTACACGTTTGCTTTCCATGACGGCGAAGATATCGGTCCACGCATGCTCGCCAGAGTCGCCAAACACACCGGGCTGACCCCAAATGACCTCTGATCACCGCAAATCCCTGCCTTACAGCGCCTGCTCGCGTGGCATCAGCCGGAGTTACGCGCAATGACGTTCGGCCAATTCCTCTCCATCTTGCGCGCCCGTTGGCTGGTCGCCTTGATCGTGCTGACGCTTACCGTCGGTACCACCCTGGTGGTGAGCTTGATGCTGCCCAAGCAGTACAAGGCGCTGGCCTCGGTGGTGATCGACTTCAAGCCCGACCCCTTGGGCGCGGCGCTCTACGGCGGCATGCCGTCGCCTGTGTTGATGGCCACGCAGGTCGACATTATCCAGAGCGAACGCGTTGCCCAGCGCGTGGTGCGCAACCTCAAGCTCAACGAGAACCCGCAGGTGCGTCAGCAATGGCTGGACGAAGCCAAAGGGCAGGGCACCATCGAGAGCTGGCTGGCCGGCGTGTTCCAGCGCCAGATGGACGTGGTGCCCTCGCGCGAAAGCAGCGTCATTGCCATCAGTTACCGAGCGGCCGATCCGCGCTTTGCCGCCGGCCTGGCCAACGCGTTTGCGCAGGCCTACATCGACACCGCGCTCGAACTGCGTGTCGACCCGGCACGCCAGTATTCCAGCTTTTTCGACACCCGTGCCAAGGAAGCGCGTGAGGCCCTGGAACGCGCCCAAACCAAAATCAGCACGTTCCAGAAAGACAACAGCATCATCGCCACCGACGAGCGACTGGACGTCGAGAACGCGCGGCTCAACGAGCTGTCGTCGCAGTTGACGCAGTTGCAGGCCATCTCTGCGGAATCGGGCAGCCGACAGACACAGGCCCAAGGTCAGCAGGGTGACCGTCTGCAAGAAGTGCTGAACAACCAGATCGTGGGCCAGCTCAAGGCGGACATCAACCGCGGCGAAGCGCGCCTGAAGGAACTGAGCACGCGCTTTGGCGACGCCCACCCGCAGGTCATCGAAACCAAGGCCAACATTGCCGAACTGCGCACCCGGCTCGACGCCGAGACGACCAAGGTGACCGGTGGCGTCACCATGTCCAACACCATCAACCGCCAGCGCGAGGCCGAAATCCGCGGCTCGCTGGAAGCCCAGCGCGCCAAGGTGCTGCGCCTGAAGGCCGTGCGCGACGAAGGCAGCGTGCTTCAGCGCGACATGGAAAACGCCCAGCGCACGTATGACGCCATCCTGCAGCGCCTGACCCAGACCAGCCTGGAAAGCCAGGCCACGCAAAGCAACATCAACCTGCTTACCCAGGCGACGCCCCCGCTGCAGCCCGCCTCGCCGCGCATCCTGTTCAATCTGTTGCTGTCGCTGTTCGTGGGCATCTTGCTGGCCGTGTTGCTGGCGCTGCTGCTGGAACTGCGCGACCGACGCGTGCGCAGCGCCGCGGACGCGGTGGCCGCACTGGGCTTGCCGGTGTTGGGCGTGATGCCCAAACCGGGCGCAAAGGCCCGCTCGGGGCTGGCACAGGTCTCTCTCATGCAACAGCGCCTGATGGCGCCGCTGCCCCAAACCGGCAAGGGTGCGTGATGGCCAAGTTCCGTGATTCCATTTCCGACGAGCCCACCGTCCTTGACGCCCAACCGGCCGCCACGCCGGCGCCGGCCGACCCGGTGGGCGACGATGCCGCCACCGCGCCCGAGCGTTCTATCGGCGACATCCTGGCCGAGTTGCGCAACCTGAACATCGAGCAGGTCGAGAAGGTGCTGCAGTACCAACGCCAGCATGGCGTGCGCTTTGGCGAAGCCGCCGTGGCGCTGGGCTTGGCGAGCAAGGACGACGTGCTGTTCGCGCTGTCGCAGCAGTTCCGCTACCCCTACGCCCCCGAAGGCGAGCGTGGCGCCAGCCCCGAACTGGTGACGCTGAACGAGCCGTTTTCGCCGCGGGCCGAAGGCTTTCGCGCGCTGCGCAGCCAGCTCATGATGCGCATCTTTGGCGACGGCGACGCCGCCCACCGCGCGCTGGCCGTCATCAGCCCCGGCAGTGGCGACGGCCGCACCTACTGCGCGGCCAACCTCGCTGTCGCGCTGGCCCAGTTGGGCGGGCGCACCTTGCTGGTGGACGCCGACATGCGCAGCCCGCGCCTGCACGAACTGTTCAAGCTGAGCAACCAGGCGGGCCTGTCGGGCATCCTGTCCGGCCGTGCCGACAAGCAAGTCATCCAACAGGCGCACGGTGTCAGCAGCCTGTTTGTGCTGCCCGTGGGCACCACGCCGCCGAATCCGCTTGAACTGGTGGAGCGCCCGGCGTTCGGCTTGTTGATGCGTGAACTGGCGAGCAAGTTCGACCACGTGGTGGTCGATACACCCGCCGCCGCGCATGGCGCCGACGCCAGCGTCATCGCAGCGCGCTGCGGCGCGGCCCTGCTCATCGCGCGCAAGGACGCCACCCGCGTGGCCCTTCTGCAAGAACTGGTGGCCAGCTTCGAAGGCAGCCCGGTCAAGCTGGCGGGTGTGGTGCTGAACGAGTTCTGACGCCCCTGCTCACCGCAATTGGGCTAAAGCAACTTTCCAACCCCGAGGTCTCAAATGGAAGCAATTCGGGAAACACATGATGTGTTGGGTGGCTCAGTCACCATTTACCTGCCGGCGGGCTTTGCAGCTCGGCGCGTTGAAGTCATCGTGCTGCCAGCAGCTGATGAAGCCGTCGCCAGCCGCCCGCGCCAGCGTCGGCCGGCCCAAGGGCTGGCGGGCACCATCATCCATGACGACCTGATAGAGCCCGCCGTTGCTGCGGACGAATGGGACGCGCTGAAGTGATCTTGCTCGACACTCATGTCTGGGTGCGTTGGCTGGCGCCTGATTCCAGGCCGCTGGCGGACGATGTGGTGGCGAGTATCGAAGCCGCAGACCGTCTGGCCGTCTCGGCCATCTCCTGCTGGGAGGTCGTGTACCTGCACAAGCGCGGCCGCATTGATCTGGGAATGGACGTTTCTCGCTGGCTTGACCTGGCGCTTGCAGGGTCAGACATCGAGTGCCTTCCCATCACCCGCGAGATAGGTGCCCATGCCGCTGCACTGAGCGACATTCACCGCGACCCTGCGGACCGGTTCATCATCGCCACCGCGGTGTTGACGCGCTATCGCTTGCTGACGCTTGACGACACCATGCGCCAGTACCCTGAACTGCATCAACTTCTGGCATGAACCCGAACGCCCCAGCTTGCGTCAGCGGCCACAGCAGGGACGCGCCATGACCTCGTTTCAGACTGCAGCGAACTTGGCGGCTTGGGGTAGAGCTGAGACTGGGGCGCGTCATGTCATTTCACTTGAAGTTGGTACAACCGGCTCACCGCCATGAGCACCACTGACCTGTCCTCACGCCGCGCTGCCGCCCCGCGGCTGCCCCTGGTGCCGGCCGGGTTCGACTGGCCAGTGTTCGCCATCCTGGCCACCGGCTTCGCTTTGTTGTACCTGCCCTTTTATGCCCAGCTGGCCAGCACCATCTGGGCCACGGACGAGCAAGGGCACGGGCCCATCATCCTGGCGGTGAGCTTTTGGCTGCTGTATGCACGCCGCCACCAGATTGCGCAAGCCCTCGTGTCGCCCCAGCCCTGGCTGGGCTGGCCCCTGGTGGCCTTTGCGGCCCTGCTGTTCGCCTTTGGCAGCAGCCAGGAAATTATCATGTTCGCCGGTGCCAGCCAGATACTCATGCTGGCCGGCCTGCTGCTCATTTTCCGCGGGCCGCCGGCCTTGCGAGCGGCCTTCTTCCCGCTGTTCTTTCTGACGTTCATGATCCCCTTGCCCGAAGCCCTGGTGGCTGCGGTGACGGCGCCGCTGAAAAGCGCGGTCTCGGCGGTGGCCAGCAACCTGCTGCACGTCATGGGCTACCCGGTGGGCCGCAGCGGCGTGATCATGACCGTCGGCCCCTACCAGCTCTTGGTGGCCGACGCCTGCGCCGGCCTGAACAGCATGTTCACGCTAGAAGCGCTGGGCCTGCTGTACATGAACCTGATGGGCTACACCAGCCTGAAGCGCAACGTGGCCCTGGCCATCCTGCTCATTCCCATCGCCTTTGCGGCCAACATCGTGCGCGTGATGATCCTGGTGCTGGTCACCTACCACTTCGGTGACGAAGCCGGTCAGGGCTTCGTACACGGCTTCGCCGGCATGGTGCTGTTCATGGTGGCGCTGGTGTTGACGCTCAGCACCGACAAACTACTGGGTCTGTTCATGCCTGCGCAAAGCGCGCGGGCGGGAGTTGCCGTATGACCATCACCCGTATCCAGGCCGTCATCGCCTTCATCCTCATGGTCTGTGCCGTTGCTGGCGCCCATCTGTGGCGCCCCACGGCGCACCTGGCGGACACCCGCGCCAAGATCGAACTCGAGCAGATGTTCCCGGCGGCTTTCGGCGACTGGAAGGTCGACACCTCGCTGCCCGTGCAGCTGGTGGCACCCGACATGCAGCAGTTCCTGGCCAAGATCTACAGCCAGACGCTCAGCCGCACCTACATCAACAACCAGGGCCAGCGCATCATGCTGTCGGTGGCTTACGGTGGCGACCAGAGCGACGCCACCCGCGCCCACCGGCCCGAGGTGTGCTACCCGGCGCAGGGCTTCCAGATCATCGCCAACCAGACCGGCGTGGTCGATACGCCCACCCACCCGCTGCGCGTGCGCCAGCTGGTGGCCAAGGCGGGCAGCCGTGTCGAGCCCATCAGCTACTGGGTGACGGTGGGCGACCGCACCGCGCTCAGTGGCACGGAACAGAAACTGGCCCAGCTCAGCTACAGCTCGCGCGGGGTCATCCCAGACGGCATGCTGGTGCGTGTTTCCAACATCGACGCCAACGCCGCGGCCGCCTATGCGTTGCATGGTGGGTTCATTTCGCAGATGACACGCGCCATGCCCTTGGCCGTGCGCGACCGCATCATCGGCGCCACCGGCGCCTGAAACCCGGTGTGCCCGATGCCTTGTCGATTGCGATGCGCCGTGTCTCACCTGCACCCACGCCGGCCCGTTGACGGGCATTGACCATGGAACCCCTGCAGGTCTTTTTCTTCAGCATCCCCTTCCTTATCGCCATCGGCCTGGCGGTGGGCATTGCCGCGTTCGGTGGCGCCGTCATCGGCCGGCCTATCGTGCCGCTGCTGCTGTACATCACGGTCTTCTTCATCTTTGCGCAGTCCAGCTACGGCTCGCTCGACCTGTACCGCTCCAATCCCGTCTACGCACGCGGTACGGGGCAGGTCTTCTTCCCGCTGCTGTACTGGGGCCTGCTGATCATCCTGGCTTGGACCTGGCTGGGCCGGGCCTTCAGCTTCGAGAAGTCGCCCCCCATGCCTGCGGTGCTGGGCTGGCTGCTGGCCTGGCTGGCGCTGCTGGTGGCGCATGTGGTGGTGGGCGCGGTCAACGATGTCGAGATCTCTGAATCATTGAACGGCAACGGCTTTGTCAGTGTCGCGTGGATGGCGCCGCTGGTGCTGTTGATGGTGTGGGCTGGCGCTGGGCGCAAGCCCGCACCGCTGCTGCTGGTGGCGCGGCTGCTGGTGCTGGCCTCGCTGTTCAAGGCCGCCTTCGGCCTGGGGCGCTGGGCCTTCCTGGGCGGCGACCCGGCCAACATCTACGCCAATGCAGAAAAGCTCAACATCCGGCTGACCTACTTCGACATCGCCGACAACCTGGTGCTCATCCTGGGCGTGGCGGTGGCCTTGTCGCTGCTGCTCGTCAAGCGCAGCGACAAGCGCTCCAAGCCCTGGGACTTGGTGTACATCGTCACCGTGGTGGCGTCACTGGTCTGCATCATGCTGTCGTACCGCCGCACCGCCTGGGGAGGCGTGGTGCTGGTGATGGTCTACTTCTTCATCCACATGCAACCCCGTTGGCGCGTGCCGTTGGCGATGGCGGGGGTGCCGCTGGTGTTGGTCGGCCTGGGCATCGTGATGGGCCAACGGCTGAACTGGCGCGAAGGTAACCCGCTCGAGCGGTTCTTCTTCGACATGGTGTCATCCAGCACCGGCTTCGAAGGCACGCGTGTGCTCGAACTGCGCCTGGCCTGGGAGGCCTTTGCCAACTCGCCCATCGTCGGAATCGGCAGTTGGGGAAAGTATGCGTCCAGCAAGTTGATCCCCTGGCAGGACCCGGTCTCAGCGGGCAGCTTCCTGCACAGTGGCTTGCTGCACCTGGTCATGAAGGCCGGTGTGCTTGGCCTGGTCCTCACCGGCGGCCTGTTCTGGGCCTTCGCCCGGCAGGCGCGAAGTGCCGCCGCTGCCAGCAGCGCCGAAGAGCGGGCGTTGGTCATGGCGGGCGTGGCGGGGTTGCTGTTCATGGTGCCTGACTTCCTGTTCGGCACGCCCATTCCGCAGATCCGCACCATGCAACTGCTGGCGTTCTGCATGGGCTTGCCTTGCATGGTGGCTGTGGCGCAGTGGGCCAGGAGCCAGGCAAGTACGGCATCGTCTTCGCGACGCGTAAGTGCCGGCCCGCGCCGCGCATGGGCGACCTGATCGTCAATAAACCGTGATGAGCCACCGTGCTTGAGGCCGAGCGGTTGCGTCCGCGTTGCGGCGGACTGGTGGCCTTTGGTGGGCAGCCTGGCCGGCTCCACGCAGGCCTTCCGATGCGCCGCGCCGTCGAAATTGGCGATTCGCTGGAATTGACCGGCGGAGCGCACACCAGTCCATCGGGGTGTGCAGTGTGAGCTTCCTGCGCAATTCGGCGTTCAACTTCATGGGCGGTCTCCTGCCCGCTGTCGCCGTATTTATCTCCATCCCGCTGCTGCTTAACCGTATCGGCGGCGATGCCTATGGCGCGCTGGTGCTGATCACCTCCATCGTCGGCTACTTCGGCATCATCGATGTCAACGCCACGGCGGGGTCGGTCAAGTATGTTGCCCAGCATCGCGCAAAGGGCGAGCACGACGACGTCAACCGCGTCGTTTCCTTCGGGCTGCTGCTGTACGTGGCGATCGGACTCCTGGGTGGTGTGGCACTCTGGTGGGGCGCTGACCTGCTGGTGACGCGCGTGTTTCGCATCGACGCCAGCTGGCGCCAGCAAGCACTGCTGGCCTTGCAGGTGTCGGCCTTTGCTTTTCTCTTCGGGCAATTGCAGCAGTACCTGCAAAGCATTCCGCAGGCCCTGGGTCGTTTCGACCTGTCGGGCCAATTTGACGCCCTGTTCGGCACGCTGGCGCCGCTTTCCACCATAGCGGTCGTGCTGCTGGGCGGCGGCTTGGTTGAAATCGTCGCCGCGCGGCTGGTGCTGAGCGTGGTGCACTGTGGCGTGCTGGTGGGCGTGGTGCGCCATCTGCTGCCTGCGCTCAAGCTGCGCCGGCCCGATCGCAAGACCACGCACAAGGTGTCTGCTTTCAGCGCTTATTCCTATCTGCAGCGCCTGGCCGCCATCACCTATGGCAATGCCGACAAGCTGCTGATTAGCGCCAACCACTCGCTGGGGGCGCTCACCACCTACGTCGTACCGTACACGCTGGTCAGCCGTGTCTACGCGTTGCTGTCACGTTTGATGCAAGGCATCTTTCCATTGGCCAGCGCGCTGTCGGCGCTGGACGACATGGCTGGGCTGCGCACGCGCTTCGTCTATGTGTCGCGCTACATGCTGTTCCTCAACATCTGCGTGTGCCTCCTGCTGGCGCTGTTTGCGCAAGAACTGCTGCACTACTGGCTGCAAACGAAGATGGACGTGCGTGCGCCCATCGTCCTGGTCATCGTGGCCTATGC
>JANOLY010000076.1:0-9417 GCA_031420055.1 Burkholderiales bacterium
TCTCGGTAATGGTGATCAACGTCGACCGCAAGATGCGTTCGATCCAGCTCTCCATCAAGGCCAAGGACAACGCCGACGAGCAGCAGGCCATGCAGCGCCTGAGCCAGACCAGCGAGCGTGAGAACGCCGGCACCACGAGCCTGGGCGCTTTGCTGCGCGCCAAGCTCGACACGCAGAAGGAGTGATTGCCTAGCCACCCCCTCTCCCGCCCTGCGGGAGAGGGAGCAGGAACAGATGCGCGAATGCCCTCATGACCCGATCCGACCTCGTCACGCGTCTGGCCGACCGCTTCTCGCAGCTCACGCAGCGAGACACCGAATTTGCGGTCAAGACCATCCTGGACGCCATGTCCGACGCGCTCGCGCGCGGGCACCGCATCGAGATTCGCGGCTTTGGCAGCTTCTCCATCAACCGCCGGCCGCCCCGTGTGGGGCGCAACCCGCGCAGTGGCGAGCAGGTGCCCATCCCGGAAAAGCTGGTGCCGCACTTCAAGCCGGGCAAGGCGCTGCGCGAATCGGTTGATGGCCAGGCAGGCGACGAGCAGGCGCAACCCTGAATCCGACCGCTGCGCCGGCCACTTCGGTGCAGCCCCGACCCTAGAATCGATGCCGTATGCGCGTCATCGTCTGGCTGTTCCGGGCCTTCATCTTCTTCACGCTGTTTGCCTTTGCGCTGAACAACCAGCAAGTGGCCAGCGTGCACTGGTTCTTTGGCGTGCAGTGGCAAGCGCCCATGGTCATCGTGGTGCTGGTGGCCTTTGCAGCCGGCTCGGCCATCGGCGTGCTGGCCATGGTGCCTAGCTGGTGGCGGCACCGTCGCCAGGCGCTGCGCCAGTCGGGCCTGGTCGCCCCCATACCCCCGCCTGCACCGGCCGCAAACTCGCAAGTGCCGTCTGAATTCGGGCCCGACCAGGTTCCGCGCGTCGGCCTGTGAACCTCGAACTTCAATGGCTGTTGATCGGCCTGCCGGTGGTGTTTGCGCTGGGCTGGATCGCTGCGCGATTCGACCTGCGGCAACTCCGGCGCGAGCGCAGCGACAACCCGCGCGCCTACTTCAAGGGCCTGAACCTGCTGCTCAACGAACAGCAGGACAAAGCCATCGACGCCTTCATCGAGGCCGTGCAGAGCGACCCCGACACCGCCGAGCTGCACTTTGCGCTGGGCAACCTGTTCCGCCGCCGCGGCGAGTTCGAGCGCGCGGTGCGTGTGCACCAGCACCTACTGCAGCGCGGCGATCTCAAGTCCGGCGACCACAACCGCGCCCAGCATGCCCTGGCCAAGGACTTCATGAAGGCGGGCCTGTTCGACCGCGCCGAGGCCGCCTACCGCGCCTTGGAGGGCACCGAGTTCGACCGCGACGCGCGCCTGGCGCTGCTGTCGCTGTACGAACGCTCGCGCGAGTGGTCGCGCGCGGCGCTGGTGGCGGCGGCGCTTGAACAGTCCGGTGCCGGCAGTTTCGCCGCGCGTGTGGCGCACTACGAATGCGAACAAGCACTGGAAGCCGATGCCCAGGGTCGCGGCGACGGCGCGCGGGCCGCGCTGGACCGTGCACGCGCCGCTGCGCCGCAGGCCCCACGGCCCTTGTTGCTGACGGGCCAGCGGCACTTCTTGGCCGGCGCGCCGCAGGCTGCGCTTCAGGCCTGGGACACCTTGCTGCGCGACCACCCGGGCCAGTTTCTGCTGGTGGCCGGTGACTACGCGCGCGCCGCGCTGGCCAGCCACCAGGCGACGGCCGCCCGCGACGTGCTGGCTGCGCTGTTCGCACGCCAGCCCGCGATAGAACTGCTGCAAGCCCTGCAGCTGCTGGACAGCGCGCCCGATGGCGCCGACACCAGCGCCACCACCCTGGCCCGGCTGCGACAGCATCTGGCCAGCCACCCGTCGCTGAGCGCGGCCAGCATGTTCTTGGCGCAGCCCCCGGCGGATTGGGGTGACGACGGCTTGGCCGCCCTGCGCAATGCTGTTTCGCGCGCGGCGCGGCCCTTGCAACGCTACCGCTGTGCGGCCTGTGGCTTTGAGGCACAGCAGTACCACTGGCAGTGCCCGGGTTGCCTCAGCTGGGACAGCTACCCTACCCAGCGCATCGACGCCTTGTAGCGGCTGCGAGCCGGCGGCATCTTCAGCGTCGGGGCGCCGCCTTCATGTGTTCCGCCAACAAGGCCAGCACGTCGTTCTTGGTGGGCGTCTGGCCCTTGCCACCGATGCTGGCCAAGGGGCCAGCGCCGGCCAGGCCTGCCAGACCGGGTTCGTGGTCGCAGTAGATGCCAATGGTCGGTCGCCCCAGGGCGGCTGCCAGGTGCGTGAACCCCGTGTCCAGGCCCACCACCTGCTGCGCACCGGCCAGCACCGCAGCCATCTGCCCCACTTTCAGGTAGGGCGGAACGTCACCATCGCAACTGGCGGCAATACGCTCGGCCAGGGTCTGCTCAGAGTCACGCCCCCACAGCACCAGGGGCAGCAGCCCCTTGTCGTGAAGCTCGCGGCCCACGGACACCCAATGGCGCTCTGGCCACAACTTTTCTGGCCGGCTGGCATTGGGTATCAGCACGGCGTAGGGCACCCGCGGCACCCAACCCGGCGCGGGCGCGCGCAAGCCAAAGACCGGTGTGTCGCTGGGCGGCGCATAGCCCAGGTGCGCAGCGGCCAGCAGCCGGCAGCGCTGCACCGCCTGCAAATCGCACCGCACCGCGGCCGTGCGCTGATAGGCCCAGACCGCCAGCGGCTCGCGCAGACTGGCCTTGTCGTACCCAGCCACCGGCGCGCCGGCCTGGCGCGCCCACAGCGCGCTCTTGACCAGGCCTTGCAGGTCCAGCACCAGGTCGTAGCGCTCATGGCGCAACTCGTCGCGCAGCGCGCCCATGGCCTGCCAGGTGGCCTTGCGCCACAGGCCCGATCGCCATTTTCGCCAGGCCATGGGCAGCACGCGGCGAACCCCGGGGTGCAGTTGCGGCAGGGCGGCAAATGGCGCCTCCACCAGCCAATCTATGCGCGCCCCGGGCTCGTGGCGCAGCACGTCGCTGACCACTGGCAGCGCATGCACCACGTCACCCATGGACGAGGTCTTGACGATCAGCAGCCGCATCAGCCGGCGGGCCGCGAACGTTCGGCGACCAGCACCGGGTTCATGCGCGGGTCGTTGTACATCTTGAACTGGCGGTAGACCTTGAAGTAGGCGCGTCCGCTGGCGGCGTCGGCCAACAGCGTGTCCAGGCAGTTGCCCAGGTCGGCACGTTGCTGGCGCAGCCGCTGCAGCTTCACGGCGCTGGCCAGACGGTGCGCGGCATCAACGTCCTGGCGCAGCGTTTGCGCCGTCATGGCGTGAATCTTCAGCGCCATGATGGACATGCGGTCCACGATGCTGCCCGCCGTCTCGCTGTTCAGCCGCGCGCCCGCTGGCACGTGCGACACCGGTGCGTCGGTGCGCGCAGACGCGGCGTCTACCAAGCCCAGGGCCACCAGCAGCAACTCGTCAACGCGCTCGGTAGCGTCGTTGCGGGCCTGGTTGAAGCCGTCGATGGCGCGCTTGTTGGCGGCGATCTCGGCGTCAGCCACCGTCGTGCGCCGCGCCAGGTCTTCTTCGGCCCACAACAGGCTGTTGAAACGGTGGTTGGCCTGCAGCCAGGTCCACAGCGCGCCCGGCGGGGGCGGCGGCTCGGCGCCGGGCCAGGCCGGCGATGCCAACAACGCGTCGTGCAGCGCGGCAACTTCGTGCGACCTGAGTTCGGTTCCGTCCAAGCGTTCTTTCATGCAGTGCAGGCTGTCAAAATCAAACTGGATTATCCGCTGCCCATGCCCACCCACCCGCCCCGGCCTTTGATTGTTCGATTGCGCAACTGGGTGGGCGACGCCGCGCTGGCCCTGCCCACCTTGCAACGCTTGGCCGACGCCGGCTTCGACCTTCAACTGGTGGGCAAGGCCTGGGCCGCGGACCTGCTGGCTGGTCACGGCTGGCCCGTGCACGTGCTGGCCAAGACGCGGGCCGCGCGTGTGGAGCAGCTGCGCGCCCTGCGCCGCGCTGCCTTCGCCGCCGACCCGCATGCGCACCGGCGGCTGAACGCGCTGTGCTTGCCTGACTCGTTTTCCAGCGCACTGGACTTCCGCCTAGCCGGGCTGCGCGCGCTGGGCCACGCGAACGAGGGCCGCAGCCTGCTGTTGGGGCATGCCGTGCGTCGGGGCGCGGGGGTGCACGAACTGGCCGTGTACTGGCAACTCGGCAACGCGCTGCTGGGCGTGCAGGCGCCCTTGCCCGCCGGGCTGGGCCTGCGCCTGAGCGCGGCGCACCGCGCGCAGGCCCAGGCGCTGCGCGCAGCGCACGGCATCGCGTCGGCTTGCATCGTCATCTGCCCCTTCGCTGGCGGCACCTGGAACAAGCAAGACAAAACCTGGCCCGAGTTCGCCGCCCTGGTCGCCCACGACCTGCCCACGCTCGGACGCGACCTTGTCGTGTGCCCCGGCCCGGGCGAAGAGCAGACGGCCAGCGCGCAGTTTCCCAACGCGACGTTGCTGCCCAGCGTCGGCCTTGGCGCCTACGCTGCCTTGTTAGCTGATGCGGCACTGATGATCAGCAACGACACCGGTCCGGGCCACATGGCCGCAGCAGTTGGCACGCCGTTGATATCGGTGCACGGGCCCAGCGACCCCACGCTGTGGCGGCCCTGGGGCCAGGACGTTCACTTGATGGGCGGCCACGGCGACTGGCCGGACCGGGCCGCCGTGATGGCCACGGCGCAGCAACTGCTGGCGCGCTGACACACCCCCGCCCGGGCCCCCCGCCCGGGTGTCCCCCGCCAGGTCCCGAGCGCGGGGGAATGACGGACCCGACGCCGCTTCGCAGAATTCATCCCAGCCCAACGCAAGGCCAAGGCCGCACCGGCCACACCAAGGCGCAGGGCCCGTCCCCACCCTTCATCTTCACCAGGAGAAATCTCATGATCCGCAAACTCATCGCCATCGTTCTCGCCACCTTCGCCCTGTCGGCCTTCGCCGCGGTGGACGTCAACAAAGCCAGCCAGGCCGAACTGGAAACCGTCAAGGGCATCGGCCCGGGCCTGTCGGGCAAGATCATCGAAGCCCGCAAGACCGGCACGTTCAAGAACTGGGCTGACATGGTTGAACGCGTCGGCGGCGTGGGCCCGGGCAACGCGGCGCGCTTCTCGCAGGCGGGCTTGACGGTGGCCGGCGCCACCTTCGACGCCAGCACGCTGCCCGCCGCACCGGCCAAGACCGCCAAGGCACCCAAGGCCGAGAAGTGAGTCCAACAACCGGCCAGGCACCTGCCTGGCCGGTTGTGTGCCGCTCAGTAGTCGCTGGTGCTGCTGCCGGGCGCCAGGTTGTCGAAGCGCGTCAACGGCTTCAAGAAGGTCAGCTTGACCGTGCCGACGGGCCCGTTGCGCTGCTTGCCGATGACGATCTCGGCCACGCCCGGCTCTTTGCTGGCCTTGTCGTAGTAGTCGTCGCGGTAGATGAACATGATGACGTCGGCGTCTTGCTCGATGGCGCCGGACTCACGCAGGTCGCTCATCATCGGCCGCTTGTCAGTGCGGCTCTCGACACTGCGGTTCAGCTGCGACAGCGCAATCACCGGGCACTGCAACTCCTTGGCCAGCGCTTTCAGGCCGCGGCTGATCTCGCCGATTTCCGTCGCGCGGTTTTCGTCACCGCTGCCGGAGCCGCTCATCAGCTGCAGGTAGTCGATGACGATCAATCCCAGCGTGCCGAACTGGCGCGCCATGCGCCGGGCGCGGGCGCGCAATTCGGCCGAATTGAGCGCCGGTGTTTCGTCGATGTACATCTGCACCTGGCCCAGGCGCTCCACGGCTTCGGTCAGGCGTTCCCACTCGTCGTTCTTGAGCCGGCCCGTGCGCAGGCCCTGCTGGTCTATGCGCCCCAGACTGCCCACCATGCGCAGCGCCAGTTGCGAAGCACCCATTTCCATCGAGAACATCAGCACCGGCAGGCCTTCTTGCACCGCCACGTGTTCGGCAATGTTCAGGGCGAATGCCGTCTTGCCCATGGACGGGCGCGCGGCCAGCACGATAAGGTCGCCCTTTTGCAAGCCCGCGGTCATGCGGTCCAGGTCGTAAAAGCCGGTGCGCACGCCGGTGACTTCTTCGGCGCCGTTGTCGTGCAGCTCTTGCACGCGGTCGATCAGCGCCACCACCAGCTTGTCTATGCCCTGGAAGCCCTGGCGTTGGCGCGAGCCTTCTTCGCCAATCTTGAAGATCTTGCTCTCGGCTTCATCAAGGATGCCGCTGACCGCGCGGCCCTGCGGGTTGAAGGCGGTGGTGGCGATCTCGTCGCTGGCGGCGATGAGCTTGCGCAAGATGGAGCGCTCGCGAACGATCTCTGCGTAGCGGCGCATGTTGGCCGCGCTGGGCACGCTCTGCGCCAGGGCGTTGAGATAGGCCAAGCCACCGCAGTCGTCGGCTTTGCCGTGGCTTTGCAGTTGCTCGAACACGGTGATCACATCGGCCGGCTTGCTGCCGGCCACCAGTGCACCGATGGCGGCGTAGATCAAGCGGTGCTCGTAGCGGTAGAAATCGCTGTCGGTCAGCAAGTCGCCGGCGCGGTCCCAGGCCAGGTTGTCCAGCAGCAGGCCACCCAGCACGCTCTGCTCGGCTTCCACCGAGTGCGGTGGCGTGCGCAGGCGGGCGACTTCTTCGTCGCGGGGCGAGGTGGTTTCTCGGGGGTCGAAGACGGCATTCATCGTGGCAGGTATCGTATTCCGGCCTTGCCTGGACAAGCTGTGGATAGCCGGTGGAGCAAGCTGTAAAAGCTGGGGGGAAATGGAAAAGGCCGGCTCGCGCCGGCCTTTGGTGCACCCGTGACGGGTGGCTGGCCCGTGGATCAGTCGGTCTGCGCGACCACTTGCACCAGCACGTCCACCACCACGTCGCTGTGGGCGGCGACGCTGACGGTGTGCTCACCGACCACCTTGAGCGGGCCGTTGGGCATGCGCACCTGCGACTTGGCAACCGCCAGACCCATCTTGGTCAGGCCCTCGGCCACGTCGGCGTTGGTCACCGAGCCGAACAGCCGGCCATCGACGCCGGCCTTTTGCGCGATGCGCACGGTCTTGCCGGCCATCTGCTCGCCCAGGGTCTGCGCGGCAGCCAGCTTGGCGGCGGCAGCCTTTTCCAGGTCGCCGCGGCGCACTTCGAACTCCTTGATCGCCGACTCGGTGGCGCGGCGCGCCAGCTTGCCCGGGATCAGGTAGTTGCGGGCGTAGCCGTCCTTGACCTTGACGACATCGCCCAGATCGCCGAGCTTGCCGACTCTTTCGAGAAGAATGATTTGCATGGCGTGTCCCTCAGACCTTGTGCTGGTCGGAATACGGCAGCAAAGCCAGGAAGCGCGCGCGCTTGATGGCCGTGGTGAGCTGCCGCTGGTAGAAGGCGCGCGTGCCGGTCAGGCGGGCCGGCGTGATCTTGCCGTTCTCTCCGACGAAGTCGCGCAGGATGTCGATTTCCTTGTAGTCGATTTCCTTGACGCCTGCGACCGTGAAGCGACAGAAGCGCTTGCGACGGAACAACAGAGCCTGGGTGTTGCGCTTGGGGCGCTTGTCCTTGGAAAAACGACCTTTACCACGTGGCGGGGGCATAGTGACCTCCAGAAAAGTTGATTGAAATCAGATGAAAGACCGGTCAGGCCTGGGGCTCGACCGAAGTGATGTGCAGCAAGACACCGCGTCCGTTGCGTGCGCTGGCCAGAAAGCCTCCGAAGAGACCTGCTGTGCCCAGCGCCATGGCGCCAAGCGACTGCGTGATCGCCCCCAAAGCCACCGCGCGAATCTCCAATGAGACCTTGCGGGGTTGCCCGTCTTCGCTGAGCGTGGAGTCGTGCTTGAGGCTCACATTCAGTGCCGGCAGGCCGGCGGGGGTGTAACGCAATGCTTGCCGCTCAACCAGCACACCCGACAGAACCACCCGGTTCATGGCAGATGCGACGGCAACCGGCGCGATAACTGGCGTCAGGCCGAAGCCTCGTGGCGCTCCTTGCGCGACTCTTCGCGTTCAACCGCCTTCATCATCACCGACGGGTTGGTTTCGGCCTTGTCGCGCGACACCGTGAGGTGGCGCAGCACGGCGTCGTTGAAACGGAAACCGGTCTCGATCTCGGTCAGCGTTTCCTGGGTGCATTCGATGTTCAGGCACAGGTAGTGCGCCTTGGCGAGCTTTTGGATCATGTAGGCCAGCTGGCGCCGACCCCAGTCTTCAACGCGGTGAACCTTGCCGCCGCCTGCGGCGACCAAGGTCTTGTAGCGCTCCAGCATGGCTGGAACTTGTTCGCTTTGATCCGGATGGATCAGCAGAACGATCTCGTAATGACGCATGAACACTCCTTGTGGTTTCTGCCGCGAAATTGCTGCAGGTTGCCGCCCCGGGGATGCGTCAGCAAGCTTGGGTGCGGCAAGGGAAAAGCCCACGACTATAACGCACAAGCGGCCTGCATAAGGCATGCAGGCCGCTTGGGACACCTGGACAGGCCAGGTGCCGGGGGTCAAACGTGTCGCGTCAGGCGCGCGTGGTGTTCAGGTTCGGGTAGCGCACGTGCTCCACCAGTTCTTGAATCTCTGCCTTGGGCGCCGGGGTCAGCAGGCTGACGATGATGATCACCGCAAAGCCCAGTGGCACGCCAAAGATGCCGGCCGAGATGGGCAGGATGCCCCACCAGGTGTTGTCGGCAATCGGCGAGGTCACGTTGAACAAGCCGCGCATCCAGACCTGGGTGGTGGCCATGTAGTAGAACGTGATCGACACGCCTGTCATCATGCCCAGCACCGCACCCCACTTGTTGGCCCGCTTCCAGAAGATACCCAGCACCAGCGCCGGGAAGAAGCCCGCCGCCGCCAGCGAGAAGGCCGCAGACACCAGGAACAAGATGTCAGCGATCTTCAGCGAAGCCACGTAGGCCGCCGCCAGGGCCACCACCAGCAACAGCACCTTGGAGATCATCACCCGGCGCGAGGTTGGCGCGTTGGGATCGATCATCTTGTAGTA
Organism: Burkholderiales bacterium; assembly: GCA_031420055.1. Classification (GTDB taxonomy): domain Bacteria; phylum Pseudomonadota; class Gammaproteobacteria; order Burkholderiales; family Burkholderiaceae_C; genus Rubrivivax. Next base: position 8,999 of record JANOLY010000076.1, read on the forward strand.
CAGGTCGTGGCTCAGCGCGTTGGCGATGGTCAGCAGCAGGCCGTCGGCAGTCGACAGCGCAGCGGCCAGACCGCCGGCCGCCACCAGGCCCGAGATGACATACGGCAGCCCGGCGATCTCTGGCGTGGCCAGCACGATGATGTCGCCACCAATGCGCATTTCACCCAGCTGGAAGATGCCGTCCTTGTTGATGTCGGAGATAGCCAACAGCGCCGGGTCGACCTTGGCCCAGGAGCCCACCCAGGCGGGCAACTGGTCAAACGGCGTGCCGACCAGCTCGTTGAAGACGTGGTACTTCACCAGCACCGCCTGGGCCGGGGCCGTGAAGTAGAGCAAGAAGATGAATAACAGCGACCAGGTCACCGAGCTGCGCGCTTCCTTCACCGACGGCGTGGTGTAGTAGCGAATCAGGATGTGCG
>JANOLY010000077.1:0-4315 GCA_031420055.1 Burkholderiales bacterium
GTGCCGGGCGCGGGCCGGGCCAGCAGCGCGGCGATGTCCAGGCCCCGGGCCGGGTCGCCGCCGTCGAAGTGCCGGTGCAGTTGGCCGGCCGGCACGGTGGCGTCCAGTTCAGCCGCGAACGCCGCGTGTTGCCGGCTGCGCGCGCAGTGGTGCAGCTCGAACGACGCGCCCTGCGCCGCCAGCACATGCGCCATCGCCTTCAGCGGCGTGATGCCGATTCCGCCGCCCAGCAGCACGCTGTGCGTGGCCTCGGGTGCCAGCGCGAAGGCGTTGCGCGGCGCGCTGACCGTGAGCAGGTCGCCCACGCGCACGCCCTCATGCATCGCACGCGAACCTCCGCTGCCATCCACTTCACGCAGCACACCCAGCAGCCAGTGGCTGCGGTCCTGCGGGTCGCCGGCAAGCGAGTACGACCTCACCAGGCCACCGGGCAGGTGGACGTCCACGTGCGCGCCCGCCTGCACGGGCGGCAGTTGCGCGCCGTCCGGGCGCGCCAGTTCGAAGGCGTGGGTGCGCTCGGCCTGCAGGCGAATGGCGCGCACCTGCAGACGCAGCGTGGCGTCGCTGCCCGCGCCGCTGGCGTCGTTGGCGTCGGTCAGGCTCAAGCCATCCTCCGCGACAGCACGTCCTGCTGCAGCGCCTCCATGCGTTGGCTGACGAACGCGGCGCGCTCGTCGCCCTTGATGGCTTCGGCCTCGGTGAGGATGGCCACCACCTGGCGCGCCAGGTGACGGCGCAGCGTGACTTCCTCGTCCCGCGTGCGGCCCAGCGGCAGGTCGAACACGTTGCCGCAGCAGTAGCTGTTGGGCGCACCGGCGTTGTCGCGCAGCCACTGCGCGAACTGCTCGGGCGTGGCGCGCGGGTTGGCGCCGCGCACGGCATCGCGCAGCAGCTTGCGGAACATGTACACGCCGGCGTCGAAGCGCGTCGGGTTCTCCAGCGCGTGCACCGCGATCGGCCGCTGGCTGGTGATGGCCTCGTAGTCGCCCGGGGCGTACTGGCATTCCTGGTAGTTGGCGCGCGCGCGCGGCACGGGGGGGATCGGCGGCAGGTCTTCCAGCTTGTATTGGCCGAAACGCTCGGGCCGGCGCATGGCCACCTGGCCTTCGAGGAAGTCGATGCACTCGTAGCCCACCATGCCCTTGTCGCCGATGCCGCGGGTGTCGATGCCCGGGCCCATGACGCGCCAGCCCAGCATCTTGCTGTTGTGGTCGTCGACCGGCACGGTCCAGCGGATCATGTGGAAACGGCCAAAGAGCTTCTTCTGGTGGCCGTCTTCGGAGGTGTAGGCGTGCAGGCTCAGGTTGGGCAACACCTGGTGCTGCACGCGGATGTACATGTGGCCGTCGTCGGAACGGCGCGCACCAGCACAGGCCAGACTGCGGCCCCCCCTGCACCGGAACGAAGTGCATGTCCGGCGGCACTTCCATCGACGCGGCGCCGACCTCGTCGCCCTCGGCCACCGTGAAGTTGCCTTCCCATTCGGGGAAGGGCGGCTCGGCGTCGGGCGGGCCCATGTACGCGAACACCAGCCCGTGCCGTTCGAAGGCCTTATAGGCGCCCTGGCGGATGCTGCAGCGGTAGCGCTCGCCTTCTTCTTCCTCGCCCTCGGGGAAGGGCACGCGCAGGCAGGTGCCGTCGACGTCGAACTGCATGCCGTGGTAGCAGCAGGAAATGCCGTGCTCTTCGATCTTTCCGTACTCCAGCGAGGCGCCGCGGTGCACGCAATGCGCATGCAGCAGGCCGACCCGGCCGCTGCCGTCGCGCAAGCACACCAGCTCTTCGCCCAGGATCTTCAGGAAGCGCGGCGTGTCGGTCAGCTCCAGCGCCATGCACACCGGGTGCCAGAAGCGGCGCATGTATTCGCCCAAGGGCGTGCCGGGCCCGGTTTCGGTGATCTCGGGGTCGTGCCCGGGCACGCGGTTGCTGAAATAGCCGCCGTAGGGCACGAGTGTCCTTTCGGTGGAAGCATCAAGCGGCGGAGAATTCTTGTCTCGGGTGTTCATGGCGGGCGTCGTAGGGTTCGTCGGACAGAAGAAGGATGGCTGCGCCGTACTCTGTATACAGAATACTATTTGTGCGGGGCATTGCCGATCCGGGAAAACCCACCACCCCATTGAAAGGACATCGATGAACAGCCTGTGGCGAGACTGCGCCGACTTTGCCGTCGCCCACGAAACGGCGTGGCCGCGCGACCCGGCCGCCGCCCCCGCGCCCGGCCAGCAGCCCTTCGGCGTGCACCACGGCGACCCCGCGCCCTACAACGTCGCGCGCGGACCGCTGCACCTGCGCGGCGGGGTCTCGGGCTGTGTCTGGCAGCGCGGCCAGGAAGTCGCCGCCTGGGGCGAACCGGACCGTGCCGACCAGACCTTCAGCGTGGCCAAGACCGCGCTGGCGCTGCTGGCCGGCGTGGCCCAGGGCCGCGGCCTGCTGCCGGATGTGGACGCGGCCGTGTCGTCACAGCTGCCGGGCATCGGCTTCGATTCAGAACACAACCGCGTCATCACCTGGCGCCATCTGCTGGAGCAGACCAGCGAATGGGAAGGTAGCTGCTTCGGCCTGCCGGACCAGGTGGACCGCTGGCGCGCCGTCGCCCACGACCCGCGCCCGGCCGGCGGCCCCAAAGGCGCGGCACGCCCGCTGCAAACGCCGGGCACCTACTGGGAATACAACGACGTGCGCATCAACCAGCTGTCGCTGGCGCTGCTGCACCTGTTCCAGCAACCGCTGCCCGAGGTGTTCATGCAATCGGTGATGCAGCCTTTGGGCGCCAGCACCAACTGGCAGTGGGAAGGCTACGACGATGCGTGGCTGGAACTGAACGGCCGGCGCGTCCAGTCGGTGCCCGGCGGCACGCACTGGGGCGCCGGCCTGCGCATCAGCGCGCGCGACCTCGCCCGGCTGGGTCAGCTGGTGCTGCAAGACGGCCGCTGCGGCGCCCTGCAGGGGGTGCCCGCCGCGTTCGTCCACCAGATGCAGCGCCCGACCGCACTGGCGCCCTTCTACGGCTGGCTGATGTGGCTGAATCCCGACGGCACCCAGTTTCCCGGGGCCTCCACGCGCAGCAGCTTCATGGTGGGCGCCGGCGGGCATTGCGTGTGGGTCGAACCCACGCTGGATGCGGTGGTGGTGGTGCGCTGGATGGACTCGGCACACACGCCCGGGTTCATGCAGCGGGCGACGCGGGCGCTGGCTGCGGGCTGATTGCGCACGGGGACGCGTGGTTCAGCGTGCCGCCGCCGGCCGCGGCGCCGCGCGAGCCACCGTCTGCACCTGGGCGCGCAGCCAGCCATGGGCTGGGTCGTCGTCGTGGCGCAGGTGCCAGATCATCTCCACGTGCACGGGGCCCAGCGACAGCGGCAGCTCGCAGGTGAGCAGCTCGTCGCGGTAGCCGGTGGCTGCAACAAAACCTTCCGGCAAGACGGTGAGCAGGTCGGAGTGCGCCACCACCCGGCCGGCGGTGAAGAACTGGTTCACCGTGAGCACCACGCGGCGCTGTCGGCCCAAGCCCGTGAGTGCCTGGTCGACGAAACCATGCGCGCGGCCTGAGAAGTTGACCAGCAGGTGGTGCGCTGCGCAGTAGCTGTCCAGCGTCAGTGGCGCCGCGGCCAGCGGATGGCCGCGGCGCATCACGCACACGTAGCGTGTGCTGTACAGGCGGGCGTGGCGCAGGGCTGATTCGGGCCCCTGGGCCACGATGGCCGTCACGGCCTCGGGGAAGAAGCCGACCGCCAGATCGGCCTCGCCGGCTTGCATCAAGCGGCGCGGGTCGCGCGTGGTCAGCGGCAGCACGCGCAGGTTGGTCAGTGCGCCGGTGCGTTCGATCTCGGCCACCAGCGGCGGCGCCAGCATCGCCGCCGTGGCGTCGGCCATGGCCAGGCGCAGCTGCACCGCGTCGCGCTGGGGGTTGAAGTCTTCGGGGGCCAGGGCCTGGCGCAGCACGGCCAGCGCGCCGCGCACCTGGGGCCAGATCAGCTCGGCCCGCGGCGTGGGGCGCATGCCGTGGGCGGTGCGCACGAACAAGTCGTCGCCCAGCGTTCCGCGCAGTCGGCGCACGGCATGGCTGACGGCCGGTTGCGTCATCGCCAGGCCCTCGGCGGCGCGGGTCAGGCTGCCCTCGGCCATGACGGCATCGAAGACGCGCAGCAGGTTCAGGGCGAGGGTGCGAAAACTCAGCGTCATGGCCGGGCCACTATGCGCCAAGTGAATATCTGGCGCGCGAAGTATTCACTGGCTTGACACTGGTGTTTACCCTAGTATCCCGACATCCGCTTCGAAAGTCGCGGCCCGGCCGGATGTTCGGCCAGCCACCCGG
>JANOLY010000078.1:0-1818 GCA_031420055.1 Burkholderiales bacterium
GGTGCCGCTGGCTGCTGACGCACTGCGTGGCAGCAAGGACAGCGGCTGCAAGTGGTGAGCCCGGCCGGGCCGCGGCGACCCGCTTGCGTTGTGTGTGTGCTGTGCCCAAGCCGAGCCAGCGGCCACCGGGCCCGGGCTGGCGCCTGCGCAGGCCGCCGCCCTGGCCGAGCGCATGGCTGCCGATTGCACCGCACTGCAGCGTGCACTGCAGACTGAAATCGAGCGTCTGGCGGGTTCGTCGCACCCGGCTACAGGATCAGCAGCGCACGAAAGTCGTTGACATTGGTGAAGGTCGGCCCGGGGCTGAACAGGTCGCCCAGGGGCTTGAAGTAGTTGTAGGCGTCGTTGCGGTCCAGAAAGTCGGCCGCCTTCAGCCCCATCGCCTGGGCGCGGGCCAGCGTGCTGGGGGTCAGCAGCGCGCCGGCGTTGTCCTCGATGCCGTCGATGCCGTCGGTATCCGCCGCCAACACGTGCACGCCCGGCTCACCCTGCAGCGCGATGGCGCAGCCGAGCAGGAATTCGCTGGCCCGACCGCCTCGGCCGCCCTTGGACTTGACGGTGACGGTGGTCTCGCCGCCGGACAGGATCACGCAGGGCTTGGCAAAGGGCTGCCCGCGCCGCGCCACGGCGCGGGCCAGCGCGGCGTGGACCTTGCCCACCTCGCGGCTTTCGCCCTCGATCTCGTCGCTGAGGATGTGCGCCTGCACACCGGCCGCGCGCGCGGCCGCGGCGGCGGCTTCCAGGCTTTGCTGCGGCGTCGCAATCAAATGCACGGCGTGCCCTGCAAAGGCCGCATCACCCGGCTTGGGGGTTTCGAAGGCGCCGCTGTGCAGCCCGGCCAGCGCGGCCGGCGGCAGCTGGATGCCATAGCGGCGGCATATGGCCAGGGCGTCGGCGCAGGTGCTGGCGTCGGGCACGGTGGGGCCGCTTGCAATGACTTCGGGCGCGTCGCCGGGCACGTCGCTGATGAGCAACGTGACGACGCGGGCCGGCGCGCACAGGGCGCCCAGCCGACCGCCCTTGATGGCCGACAGGTGCTTGCGCACACAGTTCATCTCGTCGATGGCCGCGCCGCTCTTGAGCAAGGCCTGGTTGACGGCCTGCTTGTCGGCAAAGCTCAGCCCCGGCGCCGGCATGGCCAGCAGCGCCGAGCCGCCGCCGGAGATGAGGCACAACACGAGGTCATCGGCGCTCAGGCCTTGCGTGAGCGCGGCGATGCGTGCGGCCGCCTCGCGCCCGGCTTCGTCGGGCACGGGGTGCGCGGCCTCGACGACTTCGATGCGCCCCGGCCGCGCTTTGTAGGCCGGGGGCACATGGTGGTAGCGCGTCACCACCAGGCCCGACAAGGGTGCGTCGCGTGGCCACAGCGCGTCCAGCGCCGCGGCCATGGCGCCGCCGGCCTTGCCCGCGCCCAGCACCAGGGTGCGTCCGCGGGCCGGGTCGGGCGGCGCTGGCAGGCAGGGCGCCATCGTCAGGGCCGGTAGGGCGCGCTGCACGGCCACGTCGTACAGGCCGCGAAGAAACCCGCGTGGGTCTTGCGCAGGCAGCGGCAAGCTCATGCGCCGATCAAGCCGTGGGCAGCTTGTAGCCGGCGAACTGATCGCGCAGCTTGTTCTTTTGCATCTTGCCGGTGGCGCCCAGCGGGATGGCGTCGACGAAGAGCACGTCGTCGGGCGTCCACCACTTGGCGATCTTGCCGTCGAAGAAGCCGAGCAGTTCTTCGCGCGTGACTTCGGCGCCGGGCTTCTTCACCACCACCAGCAACGGCCGCTCGTCCCACTTGGGGTGGGGCATGGCGATGCACGCCGCCATGGCCAC
>JANOLY010000079.1:0-7388 GCA_031420055.1 Burkholderiales bacterium
CAGCGTGGCGGTGAGTTCATTGATGCGGTGGGGCATCCAGAACGCGCGGTAGGCCGAATCGGCGCCCAGCGTGAGGAGCGCAAATTCGTCTTCTTGCGGCGACAGCGCGTCAATCACCAGCCCGTCCATGGGCCGGGCCGCTTGGGCCTGGTTGCGGCCGCTGCGCGGCCCTGTGGTGAAGCTGGTGGCGTTCATGCACTGCCAGGTGCGTGGTGTGGTCAGGCCCGTGGCGGCGGCCAGCAGTTCGTGCATCACCGTCGTGCCGCTGCGCCAGGGGCCCAGCACCAGCACGGGTGCGGCAAGTTCTTCGCCGGGCCGCGGCGGGCCTGCATTCAACTGGGCCAAGCGCTGGTTGATGCTGCCCAGGCCAGCTTGCCAATGCAGCCGCGCACGCAGCGCAAGGGGCAACTGCGCCCAGGCCGGGTCGGCCTGCAACCAGCGCAGCAGCGGGCGGGTGAGCGACAGCGAGCCGGTGCGCACGCGTGTGACTTCAGCGCGCGTTGCCGCTGCCCAGGCTATGGGCGCTGGCTGCTTTGGCGATGCGCTGGCGCAGCAGCGATTCCATCGCAGCCACGCGGGGGCCGTGGGCTGGCGCGATGTCGTTCAGTTCGGCCGGATCGGCGCGCAGGTTGTGCAGCGTGACCGCTGCGGGCCCGGCGGCCGTCGGGTCCAGGGTCAGCGTGAGCTTGTCGTCGCCGTCGATTAGCACGTAGTGCCCGTGGTGCAGCGGCCTGAAGCGGCTTTGCCGCTCCATGGTCATGGCGAACACCGGCACGGTTTGCATGGGCCGGCCTTCCAAGGCGTCGCGCAATGAACGCCCCTCGGCGCGCGGCAGCGGCGGGGCACCGGCCAGGTCCAGGAGGGTGGGCGCCAGGTCGGCCTGGCTGACCGGCATGTCCAGCGCGCGCGCGATTTTTTGGCCCGGCAGCTTGACGACCAGCGGCACGCGGATCAGCGCGTCATGCGTCAGCGGCCCGGCGTGGCCGTAGAAGCCTTTCTCGAAGGACTCGCCGTGGTCCGAGGAGATGATGACCAGCGCGTTTTCCAGCCGCCCCTGGCGCTGCAGCTCGTCGAGGAAGGCGCCCAGCGCGGCGTCGGCGGCCATGATGCTTTCGCGGTAGCGCAGCCGGTGCTTGTCCACCAGTGGCTGGGCAGGTGCGGCATAGGCGATGTTGTCGACCAGCATGTCGCGCCAGGTCTCGAGTTCGCCCTTGGGCAGCAGACGGTACTTGGTGGACGGTGGCGGCAAGTAGGGCGAGTGCGGCGGCAGGGTGTGGGCCCACACGAACAGCGGTGCCGCGCGGCCTTCGCGCGCCAGCAGCGCACGCAGCTCGGCATAGGTGCGTTCGCTGTCGTACGGGCTCTGCGCGCCGTGCAGCACCATGTCGAAGGCGCCCAGGAACGACACGGCCATGGCCACCAGGCGCGGCAGCGCGGTGTCGGGAAACACCGTCAGCGCCTCGCGGAACCAGTTGCCGTACAGCGTGGTGTGCGAAAAGCCCGAACTGGTGTACGCCGCAAACGTGCCGCGGTGGCGCGGGCTGGCCAGCAGGTTGTCGGTGACGGAGTGCGTGCGCCACCCTTGCGCCTGCAGCACCGCGGCCAGGGTGTGGCCGCGGGTGCCGTGGGTCATCTTGGCGTCGGGCTGGGTGGCGAAGTGGCTCCAGGGCAGCAGCCCGGTTTCCATGGTCGACGCCGTCGGCGTGGTGAAGTTGGACGCGGTATAGAAGCGCGTGAAGCAGCTGGCGCCCTGGGCAAACTGCGCCAGCCGCGGCATGGTGGCCGAGGCCGGGTTGCAGGCATCGGCATCGGCCGCGGCCAGTGCGTCCAGCGAGATCAAGAAGATGTCGGCGCCGCGTGCAGGCGCGCCTGTCGCCGGGGGCGGCGACGGCGCCCACAGCAGCGCAGGGGGTTGCAGCGCCAGCGGCACCAGGCCCAATGCCAGCGTGGCCGCAGCCACCCGCCATGGGGATGCCAGCGCCGTTGCCACACGCGCCACCGCGTTGCGCAGGCCGAGGCGCCACAGACCCCAGGCCAGTGCACTGGCCAACAGCACGACCGACACGGCACGCACTTCTTGGGTAACGAGCCAATCGATGCCGGCGATGCTGCGCACCCATTGCCAGGCCATGCGCGCCGCAAGCCAAGCACACACCCAGCACAGCGGCAGCAGCAGCACACACCAGCCGGCCAGCCAGGCGCGTGCGGTGGGTACGCCGGCAAGGCATGCGCCCCGGGCCACCAGCCAGGCCGCTGTGGCCAACCCGACGGCTGGCACCAGACCCAGCCACCACAGCAAGGCCAGGTCGCGAAGCACTTCAAGCGTGCTGGCCACGAACAGCATGCCGTCCAGGATGGGGATCACCGCCAGCGGCAGCCACACCAGGGCGGTGGCCACCAGAGCGGCCGCAAACAACGACCACCAGGTGGCCGGCAAGGGCCCCTGCGGGCCACCGCCCGCGGTCATTCCGCCGGGCGCCCGGTGAGGCGCCGCCACAGCCGGCGTGCCTGTTCCATGATCCAGCGCCGCAAGAACAGCCAGCCACCCACCACCGCGGCAAACAGCGGCGCCAGCAGCTGGAACAGCATGCCGCCGGCATTGGGGTCGATGTAGGCCCAGGCGCTGCCGGGCAGCAACACCAGCATGACGACGGACAACAGGGCAGCAGGGCGCATGGCGGCGTTGTTCAGGTCTGGCGGTGCCAGACCTTGCGATTCACGAAGTCGGTGTAGCTCATGATGATGCGCAGCACCTTGTCCGAGACGTTGTCCGCAGCGTAGTCGCCCACCAGCTTCAGCAGCCGCTCATCGCCCCGGGGTTGCGCCTCGGCGATGGGCAGAGCCTGCAGCATGCGCTTTGCGCTCAGGCCCACGAACATCACCGCGGCTTCCTCAAAGCCTTCAGGGCGCTCGTGCACTTCGCGCAGGTTCAGCGCCGGGAAGTTGAGGATGGATGATTCTTCGGTGATGGTGCCGCTGTCGGACAGCACGCAAGCCGCTTCACTCTGCAGCTTGATGTAGTCGAGAAACCCAAAAGGCTTGTGCCACTGCACCAGCGGCGAGGCCACCAGACCCAGCGCGTCGATGCGCTTGCGCGTGCGCGGGTGGGTGGACACGACGATGGGCAAGCCGCGTTCGCGGGCCAGGGCGTCGAGCAGCTCGAACAGCAGCTTCAGGCGCTCGGGGTCGTCGACGTTTTCTTCGCGGTGGCTGCTGACCACGTAGTAGCCGCGCGGCGCTAGCTGCAAACGGGCGAGCACGTCCGAGGCCTCGATGCCCGGCTGGTAGTGCGCCAGGACCTCGCGCATCGGGCTGCCGGTGCAGATGATCTGGTCGCCCGGCAGGCCTTCGCGCAGCAGGTAGTCGCGCGCGATCTGGCTGTAGGTGAGGTGGATGTCGGACGTGTGGTCGACGATGCGCCGGTTGATCTCTTCGGGCACGCGAAAGTCGAAGCAGCGGTTGCCAGCTTCCATGTGGAAGATCGGCAGCTTGCGCCGCTTGGCCGCGATGGCCGCCAGGCAGCTGTTGGTGTCGCCCAGGATCAGCAGCGCTTCGGGCTGGTGTTTGTCGATGGCCTGGTCAGCGGCCAGGATGACCTTGGCGATGGTTTCGGCGGCGCTGGCGCCGGCGGCTTCGAGGAAGACATCGGGTTTGCGAATGCCCAGATCGCTGAAGAACACCCCGTTCAGCTCGTAGTCGTAGTTCTGCCCGGTGTGCACCAGCACGTGCTGGCAGTGGCGGTCGAGCCGGTCGATCACGCGCGACAGGCGGATGATCTCCGGCCGCGTGCCGACGATGGTCATCACCTTCATGCCGGTGGGCTTGACCTCAGCCACGGGCGGCCTCCTGCACTTCCTTCAGCTGCATCAGCAACTGGCGCACGCCGGCCACGTCCAGCCGCTGCGTGTTGTGCGAGGTGTAGTCCTCGCTGCCCGAGATGCGCGTTTCGCCTTCGACGAAGTACTTGTCGTAGTTGAGGTCGCGCGAATCGGCCGGGATGCGGTAGTAGCCGCCCAAGTCGTCGGCGTGAGCCATCTCTTCGCGCGAGACCAGCGATTCGTAGAGCTTTTCGCCGTGCCGCGTGCCAATCACGCGCACCGCGTTGCTGCGGCCGGTGATCTGGCGCAGCGCCTCGGCCAGGTCGCCCACCGTGGAGGCCGGCGCCTTTTGCACAAAGATGTCACCCGGCCGGGCGTGTTCGAAGGCATACAGAACCAGGTCGACGCTTTCTTCCAACGACATCAAAAAGCGCGTCATGCTCGGGTCGGTGATGGTGATCTCGCGGCCCTGCGCCAACTGCTTCAAGAACAGCGGGATGACCGATCCGCGCGAGGCCATCACGTTGCCATAGCGCGTGGCGCACAGCACCGTGCGCTCGGCGTCACACAGGCGGCTCTTGGCGACCATCAGCTTTTCCATCATGGCCTTGCTCAGGCCCATGGCGTTGATGGGGTAGACGGCCTTGTCGGTGGACAGCACCACGCAGCGGCGCACACCATGCTCGACAGCAGCGCGCATCACGTTCTCGGCGCCCAGCACGTTGGTGCGCACGGCTTCCATGGGATAGAACTCGCACGATGGCACCTGCTTGAGTGCTGCGGCGTGGAAGACGTAGTCCACGCCGCGCAGCGCGTCGTGCACGCTGTCGTAGTTGCGCACGTCGCCGATGTAGAACTTGACCTTGTCGTTGTTCAGGGCGATGCGCATGTCCTCTTGCTTCTTCTCGTCGCGGCTGAAGATGCGGATCTGCGCGAAGTCCGAATTCAGGAAGCGGCTGAGAACGGCATTGCCGAAGGAGCCGGTGCCGCCGGTGATGAGGAGGGTCTTGTCTTTGAACATGGGGTGAAAGGCTGGAAGTTGGTGCTTAGCCAAAGGCGTGCATGCGGCGCACGAGTTCGGGCCACGCGGGCGGGGCGTAGCCGGTGGCGTTGCGGAAGCGGGTGGAGTCGAGCGAGCGGTCGATGACCACGCGGTCGTCGGGTGTGATCGCGGTGCTGCGCCCGTACTGCGCGGCCACCAGTCGCAGCAGTGACAGCTTGTCGATGGGTGCCGCCGACACCTGGTACAGGCCGTTCAGCTGCGGACGCGGCAGCACATGGTCACGCACGATGTGGGCCAACTCCACCGTGGGGAATCCCGAGAACACCGCCTTGGCGTAGCCGCGCACCGGGCCGCTCTGCGCCAGGAACCAGCCCACCAGGCCGTGCGCGCTGGCCAGCTCGTGGCCGATGATGGAAGTGCGCAAGGTGATGGCATGCGCATCGCCGGTCACCTCGCCCAGCAGCTTGCTGCGGCCGTACAGGTCCTGCGCGTCGGGCGGGTCGGACTCGGTGTAGCCGCCGCGGGCGCCGGCAAACACGCAGTCGGTGCTGATGTGCACCAGCCGTGCCCCGACCAGCGCACACAGGGCCGACAGGCGGTGCGGCAGCATGGCGTTGATGGGCAGCGCGGCCAGCGGGTCGTCGGCTTCGGCGAGTTGTTTCACCAGGCCGATGCAGTTGACCACCACCTGCGGCCGCACCTGGCCGAGCAGGCGCGCCAGGGCGTCGGGGTTTTCGACATCCACGCCGGTGTACACCAGGCCGCGCACGGCTTCTGGCAGGGCGCGCACGCCGGCAGCCGAGCGTGCCGAGCCAGACGCGGCAAAGCCCGGGCTGGCCGCGAAGCCGCGCAACATGGCGTTGCCCAGCATGCCGGTGGCGCCCAGCACGAGTACTTTGGTGGGGGAGGAGTCGGTCATGGCCTGTGAACGGAGATCAGCCGGCTATTGTCTCCGCCCGGCGCCGCGCCGCTGGCGGCGCAACTCAATCGCTTCCTGAAGATGGGCCACGAGTCTCGGCGTCAGCTGTTCTGGCGCGAAATGTGCGTCGTGGTAGCGGCGTCCGGCGGCGCCCATGGCCGCCCGTTCGGCCTCTGGCAGCGCGTGCAGTCGCCGTACCGCCTGAGCCAACGCTTGGCCGTCGCCTGGGGCACAGGCCAGGCCCGCGCCGGCCTCGGCAACCAGGCTCGCACCTTCGCCGCGCAGGGCAGCCAGCACAGGCTTGCCTGCCGCGAGATAGGTCTGCAGCTTGCTTGGCACCGTCAGCGCCATGGCCGGGTCGTCCACCAATGACACCAGCAGCACCTGCGCCTGGGCCAGGATCGCAGGCATGTGTTCCGGCGCGAAGCGGCCGGCAAGCAACACGTTGTCCAGCCCCCGGCTCGCAATCTGCTGTGCCAGCCATGCGCTGCGCGCACCGCTGCCGACGAGCACGAAGCGCAGCCCGGGCAGGTCGCGCAGCAGCTCTGCGGCGTCGAGCACCGCATCGAGCGCCTGTGCCGTGCCCAGGTTGCCCGCGAAGACGACGTTGAACCCCGGCGGCAGTTGTAGCGCTGGCCGCACCGTTGTCGGCCCGTCGTGAATCACAAGGGACTCCGACGGGTTGGGGTGCACGATGATGGGCAGCCCGGGCGGCGACAGTGCGCGCACCGGGGCGACGAAGCCGGCGGATTGCACCAGCAGCATGTCGTGCCGCCGGTAGATGCCGCGCACCACCGAGGCGCACCAGTCGATGATCCAGCGCTTGCTGACATGGCCGGTCGCCTGGATGCTTTGCGGCCAGAGGTCCTGCACCCAGGTCACCAAGGCGCAGCGCTTCAGGCGCGCCAGCACCACCGCACCAGCGGCCTGCAGCAGCGGCGACGAGCCGTAGACGAAGATCACGTCGAAGCGGCGCCCCCGCAATCGCCAGGCTCCGAAAATCGCTGCGCTGGGCGCAAAACACAGGAAGTTCAGGATCAAGCGCAACCGGGTGCCCTGCCCCCGTGGAATCAAGGGCACGCGGTGCACCTCGATATCGCCAAAGCGTTCGACGCCCGTCGACGCGGCGCGGTAACCAGGGAAGACCTTGCCGCCCGGGTAGTTGGGCTGGCCGGTGAGCACGGTCACCTCGTGACCGGCAGCGTGCAATGACTGGACGACGTCATTGATGCGGAAGGACTCGGGCCAGAAGTGCTGGCTGAAGACGAGGATCTTCAAGGCGCAGTGTGTGCAGCGGCGGCTGGCACCAGTGCCGCCCACAGCGCTTGCGGCTCGGCCATGCGAACAGGGGCTTCGGCATGGCCCAGGAAGCGGCGCACCGCGCGCGCCATGGACACCGCGGACAGCGGGTCAAAGGTCTGCACCGGTGTGCAGACGTCGCGTACATAGTCCAGCTCGGCGGCGATGATGGGCAGACCCAGGCGATCGGCTTCAACCAGGGGCAGCCCGAAGGACTCTGATCGGGACGGAAAGATCAGGGCGCGCGACTGCGCGTACAGCGTCAGGACGTCAGTGCGTGCGATGTGGCCGAGGTTGACGACGTTCAGTGCGAACTTCGCGCGCACCGCATCGACCTCGGCCGCCAGCG
>JANOLY010000080.1:0-1561 GCA_031420055.1 Burkholderiales bacterium
CGCGCGCGGCCTGCGCCGCAGCCGCTGTGCTGTGCCTCGCCGCCCCATTCGCTTGGGCGCAGGACACCCACCTGGCCCGCAACCTGGCCGCCACCTGCGCCAGTTGCCACGGCACCAACGGCAACTCGCGCGGCGAAGTGAAGGCGCTGGCCGGGCTGCCGGCCGACAGCATCGTGGCCGCCTTGAATGCCTACAAGGCTGGCACCTTGCCCGCCACGATCATGCACCAGATCGCCAAGGGCTACACCGACGAACAGATCAAGCTGATCGCCGCCTTCCTGGCCGCGCAGCGCCCCGGCCAGTGAGGATCCACACCATGAGCAAGCACTTCGACTTCTCGCGCCGCCGCCTGCTGGGCGCGGGCACTGCGCTGTCGGCGCTGTCAGCATTCACGCTGGCGGGTTGTGCCACCCCCAGCGGCCCGTCCATCGGCCGCGTCGTCATCGTCGGCGGTGGCTTTGGCGGCGCTACAGCCGCGCGCTACTTGAAGCTGTGGGGCGGCAATGTCGATGTCACGCTGGTCGAGCGCGACGCCAGCTTCGTCTCTTGCCCCATCAGCAACCTGGTGCTGGGTGGCCACCAGCCGATGGCGTACATCACGCGCGGCTACGGCGGCCTGCGCGCTCTGGGCGTGAAGGTGGTGCAGGGCGATGTGACGGCCATCGACGCCGCGGCCAAGAAAGTGCGGCTTGCCAATGGCACCGAGTTGCCGTATGACCGCCTGATCGTCTCGCCAGGGGTTGACTTCATGCTCGACGGCACGCCTGGCCTGGCCGCCGCGCTGGACAGCGGGCGCGTGTTGCACGGCTGGAAGGCCGGCCCGCAAACCGTGGCACTGCGCCGCCAACTGGAGGCCATGCCCGACGGCGGTGTGTTCGCCATCAGCATCCCCAAGGTGCCCTACCGCTGCCCGCCCGGGCCCTATGAACGTGCCTGCATGGTGGCGAGCTACCTGAAGGTCGCCAAGCCGCGGTCCAAGCTGCTGGTGCTGGACGCCAACCCCGAGATCCAGAGCAAGAAGGCGCTGTTCGAAAAAGCCTTCAAGGACCACTACAGCGGCCTGCTCGAATACCGGCCCAACAACGAACTGAAGGAAGTCACTGGCACGGCCGGCAAGCTGGTCGCCAAGCTGGAATTCGACGACATCAAGGCCGATGTGTTGAACGTTATTCCGCCGCAGCGCGCAGGCGACATTGCGCGCAATGCGGGGCTCTTGAACATGAACAACCGCTGGGTCGGCGTGAACTGGCTGACGATGGAGAGCGCGGCCGCGCCCGGCATCCACGTGCTCGGCGACGCCACCTTCAGCGCGCCGGCCATGCCCAAGAGCGGACACATGGCCAACCAGCACGCCAAGGTGGCGGCCGCTGCCGTCATCGACATGCTGCAGGGCAAGCCGGTGAATGCAGCACCGGTGGTCATGAACACCTGCTACAGCTTCGTCACCGCCAGCGACGTGGTGCACGTGGCCAGCGTGCACCAGTACGACAGCGTGGACAAGACCTTCAAGGCCGTGCCTGGCTCGGGCGGTGTGTCGGCCGCAGCCAGCGCGGTGGAAGGC
>JANOLY010000081.1:0-3610 GCA_031420055.1 Burkholderiales bacterium
ACAGGAAGCCGTAGCCGGGGTGGATGGCCTGCGCGCCGGTTTGCTTAGCGGCGGCGATGATGGTGTCGCCCTGAAGGTAACTCTCGCGGCTTGGCGCGGGCCCGATGCGCACCGCTTCATCGGCCATGGCGACATGGCGCGCGTCCTTGTCGGCGTCGGAGTAGACCGCGACCGTCTTGATGCCCATCTTGCGGGCCGTCTTCATCACGCGGCAAGCAATCTCGCCACGGTTGGCAATCAGGATCTTGGTGAACATGCCTTACTCCGAAAAAATGGCATCGAGTTGCGCGTTGTTCGAAATGAGCAACAGTCGCTGAATCATCCCGTGCTGATTGATCTCGAGGCGCTTGAACTGCTTGCCGCCGGCCCGCGACGGCAACTTTCGAATCAACTGGATGCGGCCGAACAAGGCCCCGTGCCGCTCAGCGAAGCGGGCCAGCCCCTTCACCTTGTCTACGTTGTCAGCCAGGCTCGGGTCGTGCGGCTCCAAGATGTCGATGGCGAAACCCAGCTGCTGGCCGCGCACCAGCACCAGGTCCGGAAACATCGGCCGCACCTCGCCGCCCACCTCGTAAGGGATCTCCAGCGACCAGGGCTTGCGATCCAGATTGCGCAGCCAGCCGACCACGTCGTCACGCGCCATCTCTTCGGCCATGACACCGGCCTCCCACGTCCCCAGCGTGGCCCGGAACCCGCCGGCGCCGTCGACGAAGAGATGTTTGTCCCACGCCTCGTCGCTCGTCTTGAGACGCCAGTCGATGCTTTGCGGAAGTCGCCATGGCACTTCCGCTGGCTTTGCCGTGGCCAGGCGCAGGCGGTCGTAGCGCAAGCGCAGGGTCTCTGACAGCCTGGTCACGGCTCTCTTGTGGCGGTCGTACAGCACGTTGAACGCCATCTCGGCCTGTGACTCCAGCTCAGTCATCGATGTGTGGTCACGCGCAACGACGATGGCCTCGACTTTCACGTCGGTGGAGTCGCGCTGGGCATGCGCCTGCCAGTAGTTGTGGTGCAGGCCGTTGGTGAGTGCGCGGCCAGCTTCCTCGAACAAGCGCTCGATGTCGGTGTCCGACGCTTCCACTTCGTACTGGCCGATGGACTCGGCTTCCTTGGCGGTGTCCTTGACCACCAGGGTCTGCAGTCCAACACGGGTGATGCCCTTTAGAGCCCCGCCGAGGCGGCCGGCCGCTGCCATGGCCTTGACCTGCGCGCCGATCCACTCGACGGCGTTGGACTTCGACAAGTCCCAGCTGTTGTCGTCAACCTCGTCCATCGTCAACTGGCGCGCCAGGGTCATGTAGCGGCGCAGCGCGCTCTGTGCCCGCACCGCGCCGACGCGATAGGTGACGAGTTCGTCGAGTGCCTCAAAGACGCTGTCCGTGCCACCACGGCGACCGAGCACCACGAGCTCACGTGCGGAGCCCGTTTCGGCCGGCGGCACGTCGGCCACGTTGTGCAGCGACTCGACCACAGCGGCAACCGCGTCGCTGTCGTAGTGCGGCAGGAAGAGGTGCACATCGTTCAGTGCTGCATCACTCTCGACGCGCCGCGCGAGTGGCGTGCGCACCATGCGGCCGAGCAACTGGGCGATGTAGGTGTGGTCTTCGGCACGACGGAAAGACATCATCACCTCGGCACGCGGGCAATCCCAGCCTGTGGAGAGGCTGGTCTTGAAGAACACCACGCCGATGTTCTTGTCGCCGTCAATGCGCGAAGCCTCCACCCAGCGCACGCGGTGGCCCGCCACCAGCAGGTCGGTACGCACGTCCATGGCATGCACCACTTCGCCTTCGTTCAGACGGCGGCCGATCGCGCGCTCCACGGCCTGCAGCGCGTCGTCCAGGTTCGTGCGTGTCACCTGGCCACCGCTGCTGCTGGCGTTTTCCACCTGCACCACCAGCACCGGCCACACGGCAGGCAGCCCTTCAGCTTTGCAGTACGCCGCCCAGCTGGAAGACATCGTGGCCCAGCGGTGCGCGGCCTCTTCCAGCAAGGCCATTTCGGCTTGCGTGGTGGCCAGTGGGTGGTGAATCAGGATGCGGTCCTTGAGCAGCCCAGATTGCCGCACCTCGTTCGTCTTCACGCTGACCAGATGCAGCGTCGGTCGGCCATCGGCGGTCAGCAGCTTCACAAAGCGGTCGGGCGTGGCCGACATGCCGATTACCAGCGGCATGCGCACGAGACCGGTCTCCATATGACCAAGAAGGAAGCGCTGCATCAGCGTCTGCGCCTCCCTGTCGCCACGGGCACCCATCATGCCGCGGTGGGCTTCGTCGATGACCACATAGAACCGGTCGGGTATCGCCTTCGCCGTATTCGTGAGCGTCCTCCAGATCGAGTGCGTGCGGCCGTCTCCCTCCTTCGTGAGCAGCTTGTCATGGCCCAACTTCTGCGTGTTGATGAAGTACACGCGCCCGCCCGCCAGGCGCTCGGCGTCGAACTCCGAATCGATGGTCACGAGCTGCCTCACGCGGTGCACGCGGTCGGACGTGGTCTCCAACTTCAAGCGCGTCTGCTCGTTCAATTCCGGCAGGTCCGACACCCACAAGATCACCGCATCGGGCTGCGGCTGCCAGCTCGCAGGCCAGCCCAGCTGGTCGTCGGGCTCGTCGAGGATGGCCTCGAACAGCGCCGTCATGATGATGGTCTTGCCGCTGCCGGTGGGCGCCGAGAAGACCACCGCCTGTGGATTCGAGCTGCTGGCTGCGCTGCGCGCGGCCACGAGCTTGTCGCGCAGCGCATTCAACGCGTCCTTCTGAAAGTCGAACAGGGTGACCTTCACGGCCGCCCCTCCGCGGCCTGGTCGACAGCCTGGCGATGATTGATCATGAAGTTGGCGAGGTAGTCGCGATAGAGCTGCACCACCTGCAGCGCAGGGTTGGTGGCTTGCGCGATGGCAAGCACCTGCGCCGACATGGCCCTGAAGGCCTCGTCGGCGTCGGTGACGATGAAGACGTGCGAGAGCCCTTTGCGCCCGTGCAAGATCTTCAAGAGCCGCAGCAAGCGGCTCTCCTGAAGCAGCACGACGAAGTTGGCTGCGGCGGGGGCGAACAGCACGGGTTCGGGTTCGCCTGCCGGGCATTCGGGTCGCGGCCCCTGCGCGCCAGCCTGCAACCACAGCAGCGGCAGGATCTCGCGGAACGCGCGCTTCAAGCTGACTCGCTCCTTGTCCAGAAAATCGAGTTTGAAATAGGCCAGGTTGGCGGCGAATCCGTCGCGCATGGGACGGGTCTCGTCCTCGGGCACGAGCATCGGGCCCATCAGATCGGTCAGCGCGCTCCTGATCTGGTCAAACAGCTTCTTCACCGGCGTGACGATGTAGAAGCCGCTCACATGGTCCTGCCCCTCCAGCGCCTCAAGCCATTCCTCGGCAGCCCTGGGGTCGAACAGAACGCTGGCGGCGTGGTCTTCGGAAACGATGAACGGAGCGTCGTCAACCACCAGCGTTTGCGGCAGGCCGTCGATGAGTGCCACCACCTGCTTTCGTTTCGCCGTGGTGTCGAGTTGCGCGGGGTCGACGAAGCCGATCTGCACAAAGCGGCGCGGCTTCTCGCACTGCACGGTGCGGCCGGTGAGGTAGTCGCCGGGCAGCGGCGTGCCATCGTCACGCCGG
>JANOLY010000082.1:0-6971 GCA_031420055.1 Burkholderiales bacterium
CGCGGCGACCGCCCAGAAGGCAGCCGCCGGGGCCCACGGCCCGAGCGCGTTGCCGCCGAGGCCACGGCTCCCTTGGCCGTGGTGGCCGACACCGCGGCCAGCGTGGACGCCATCGTCGCCCCGTTGACCACCGACGGCGAACGCGACGGCGCTCGGCGCCGCCGTCGGCGTGGCGGGCGTGACCGCAACGAAGGTCGCGTCGAAGGCGGCGCAGAGCAGGCCGAGACCGGCGAAGGCACCGAGCCCCGCGCCGAGTCGGCCACCGACACCGTCACCCCGACGGCTGAAACCGATGCCCGCCCGCCGCGCGAAGGTGGCGAACGCGATGGCGGCCGCAGCCGCGGCGGCCGTGGCCGCGGCCGCCGTGACAGCGCCGAAAACCGCGACCCTGCCGCAGCCGCAGCCGCAGCCGCAGCAGCCGAAGACGAACTGGCGGTCGAGACCCATGCCGCTTACGTCGAGCACCCTGCTCAAGCGCCGGTGGATGCGGCCCCGTTGCACATCGAAGCCGCAACGCCCGCAGCGCCGACGCCAGCCATCGAACCCGTCAGGCCCGCCGCGGCGGTGGCGGCCACGTCGGCAGCGGCTGCAGTGGCCCCAATGGCCCCAATGGCCCCGGCGGCACCAGCACCCATCGAGCCCTACGTGCTGCCCACCGATTCACTCATCACAGTGGCCCAGAGCGTGGGGCTGGAGTGGGTGAACTCCGACGCCGACAAGATCCAGGCCGTGCAAGCCGCCATGGCCGCAGAACCCAAGCCCGCGCACGTGCCCCGCGCACCGCGCCCGTCCGTGGTGGTGGAGGACGGGCCTTTGGTGCTGGTCGAAACGAAGCGCGACTTGTCGCAGCTGAAGCTTCCATTCGAGCAGCGCGCGGGCTGAGCAAGGGCCCAAGGGCCATGGCCCCAGAAGTACCAAGGCCCCGCAGTGCGGGGCCTTTTTTCTTGCCATGGCGCTGCGCTGCGTTGCCCAAGGCTTGCACCAACATCCCCCGACAGCGCCGTCAGCCGGTGGGCTCGTTCAGGGCAGGCGTTCCAGCGCGCGCTGGTACACCGGGTCGTGCATCAGCTCGTCCCAGGTGAACGGCGGCGTCTGTGGCAACAGCGCCAGGCGGCGCACTTCGCTGTCCGGGTCGGCGTGCCACTGGTCGTTGGCCGCGGCGGCCTGCAGGCCGGTCAGCAGCTCGTCCACGGCTTGGCCTTTACCCAGCGACTGATTGCACAGCAAGACCATGTCGCAGCCGGCATGCAAGGCCAGCGTGGCGGCTTCGGTGTAGCTCAGGCTGCCGCCCTCCAAGTGGCGGGCCCCCTCCATGCTCAGGTCGTCGCTGAAGATGGCACCCGTGAAGCCCATCTGGCCGCGCAAGATTTCTTTCAACCAACGCTCGGAAAATCCAGCCGGATGGCTGTCGACCTTGGGGTAGATCACATGCGCCGGCATGACACCGCTGAGGCTGGTGCTGAGCCATTCGTAGGGCTTGGCGTCGTCGGCCAGGATGGCCTTGAGGCTGCGTTTGTCCACCGGCACGGCCACGTGGCTGTCGGCCTTGACGAAGCCGTGCCCGGGGAAGTGCTTGCCGCAGTTGCCCATGCCGGCGCGCAAGAAGCCGTGCATCACGCCCTTGGCCAGCATCGTGGCCACGCGCGGGTCGCGGTGGAAGGCGCGCTCGCCGATGACGGTGCTGCCGCCGTGGTCGAGGTCGAGCACAGGCGCGAAGCTGTAGTCCACGCCGCAGGCGCGCAGCTCGGCGGCCAGCACATGGCCCAGTGCCGTGGCGGCGTCGGTGGCGGTGAGCGGGTCGTGCATCCACATCTCGCCGAGCACGCGCATGGCTGGCAAGGCGGTAAAGCCGTCGGTGCGAAAGCGCTGCACGCGACCGCCTTCGTGGTCGACACAGATCAGCACATCACTTCGCAGCTTCTTGATGGCGGCGGTGAGTTGCGTGAGCTGCAGGCGGCTTTCGAAGTTGCGCGCAAACAGCACCAGTCCGCCGGTGAGCGGGTGCTTGATGCGCCGGCGGTCAGCCGCGGTGAGTGTGGTGCCGGCGACATCGAGCACAACGGGGGCGTGGATGGTCATGGAATGGTGTTCCTGGTTTCGACGACGACGAAGGACGCGGCGTAATCGGCCTCGTCGGTGACGGTGACATTTGCGACGAGGCCGCGCGATTCAAACCACAGCGCCAACTCGCCAGACAAGCGCACAAAGGGCTTGCCGCTGGGCTCGTTGAGGATCTCGCAGGCGCGCCAGGTCATGGGTGAGCGGATGCCCAGCCCGATGGCCTTGGAGAAGGCCTCTTTGGCCGAGAAGCGTGTGGCCAGATAGCGCAGGCCCCGGCCTTCAGCCCGCGCGTGTCGGGCATGGAAAACGGCCAGCTCGGCCGGCCCCAACACACGCTGCGCAAAGCGCTCACCCCGGCGCGCCACGGTGGCCGTGATGCGGCGGATGTCGCACAGGTCGGTGCCTATGCCGTAGATCATGCAGCGGCGCCTGGCGCTGCCAGGCGAATGCAGCGCTGGTAGGCCCGCACGGTCTCGGCCAGACCGAGCTCCAGCGCGTCGGCAACGAAGGCGTGGCCTATGGACACCTCCAGCACACCCGGCACGGCCTGCAAGAAGCTGCCCAGGTTGTCGCGGTTCAGGTCGTGGCCGGCGTTGACCCCCAGCCCCGCGGCTTGCGCGGCGGCAGCGGCGTGGGCAAAGCGGGACAGTTGCTCCTGTTGCGCCGCGCCGCCGTAAGCAGCGGCATAGGGCTCGGTGTAGAGCTCGACCCGGTCCACCCCCAGCGCGCGGGCCTGCGCCATGGCGGCGGGCACGGCGTCCATGAACAGGCTCACGCGCACGCCCAGGGCGTGGGCCTCGTTGATGAGCGGGCGCAGGCGTTCGCCATCGGCAGCTAGGTCCCAGCCATGGTCTGAGGTGGGTTGGTCCTCGGCATCGGGCACGAAGGTGCACTGGTGCGGCCGCACGTCGCGCACAAAGCCCATCAGGTTCTGGAAGGGGTTGCCTTCGATGTTGTATTCGGCCTGCGGCCACTGACCCATCAACACGGCCAGGTCGTGCACGTCGTGCGCGCGGATGTGGCGTTCGTCGGGCCGCGGATGCACGGTGATGCCGTGCGCGCCCGCCTGCAAGCACATCAATGCAGCGCCCACGACACTGGGGATGCCCAGTGGGCGCGTGTTGCGCAGCAGCGCCACCTTGTTGACGTTGACCGACAAGGCAGTGGCGCCGTGGTGCGCACGCGCGCCGGCTTCGGGGGCGATGAACGGGTTCATGGATGATCTATTGCGGCAAAGCGCCGGCCAGTGATTGCACATCGCGCCAGACATCGCGCGTGCGCAGCCGGGTGCCCCCCAGATGATATTGAAGCAGCGCCCGCACCGGCCCGCGCAAGCCCAGGGCCACAGGCGTGCAGGCCTGGCGCAAGGCCGCCGGGCTGCCGTGGGTCAGCGCCGCTTCTAGCTGCACCCAATCGGCCCCGGGCAAGCCGCCGCTGACCGTGGGCACCAGGCCCTGCTCGCTGCGCAGCGTGTAGCCGGCCGCCGGGTCCACCGGCTGCAGGGTCAGCGTCACCAGGGCCAGCTCGGGCAGCACGCCCAGTTCGCGCAGCAGCATCAGCTCGAAGGCCCGCAGCACGGGCCCGTCGTCGCCCTCGTGTATGCCAGCCAGGGCAGCCAGGGCGGCCAAGGTGTCGGCGTAGGCGTCGAACAGCATGGGGTGCGGGTCTTGCCGCGCCAGCAGCTTGAGCAGCAGTTCGTTGAGATACATCCCCGGGAACAACGCCGCCGGCCCCAGCAGCGGTGCGCCGCCGGCCCACTCGGCCTGGCGCAGCAGTTGCACCTCACCGCGCTCGTCGGCCGGCACCTTGCCCAGCTGGGCATGCAGACGCTGAAAGGGCAGCAGCACGGGGCGCAGTTGCGAGGTCGGCCGTTTGGCGCCCTTGGCCACCACCACCAGGCGTCCCTGGGCGCGCGTGAAGAGTTCGACGATCAGGCTGGACTCGCTCCAGTCGTAGCGGTGCAGCACGTACGCCAGTAGCTGCGGGCTGCTTCGCGCGCCAGCGCGCGCCACCGCCGTCATTCGTAGCCGTAGCTGCGCAGGTGACGCTCGTCGTCGGCCCAGCCCGAACGTACCTTGACCCACAGCTCCAGGAAGACCTTGGCTTCGAGCAGACGCTCCAGCTCTTGCCGCGCTTCGCTGCCGATGCGCTTGAGCCGTTCGCCACCCTCGCCGATGATCATGCCCTTGTGGGCGTCACGCTCAACGACGATGGTGGCGCCGATGCGGCGCAGGTTGCCTTCTTCTTCGTACTTGTCGATAACCACGGTGGACGTGTAGGGCAGCTCTTCACCCGTCAGGCGAAAGAGCTTTTCGCGCACGATCTCGCTGGCCAAGAAGCGGTCGCTGCGGTCGGTGAGCGCGTCTTCTTCGTGGAACCAAGGCTGCTGCGGCAGGTAGGGCTCGAGGATCTTGAACAGCCGCTCCACGTCAGCCCCGCGTTCGGCCGACATCGGCACGAATTCGGCAAAGGGGTGGCGCTCCTGCATCGTGCGCAGCCAGGGCAGCACGTCGTTGCGGCGCGGCACGGCGTCGAGCTTGTTGGCGATCAGCAGCACCGGCTTGCCCTTCATGGCCTCGGTCTGCAGCAGCGACAGCACCTTGGCGTCGGGCAGTCCGAAGCGGCCGGCCTCGACGACAAACAGCACCACGGCCACGTCTGACAGCGACGACAGCACCGTGCGGTTGAGGTTGCGGTTCAGTGCCGCGGCATGCTTGAGCTGGAACCCCGGCGTGTCGACAAAGACAAACTGTGCCTGGCCCACCGTGCGGATGCCGGTGATGCGGTGGCGCGTGGTCTGCGCCTTCTTGGACGTGATGCTGATCTTCTGGCCGACCAAGGCGTTGAGCAAGGTGGACTTGCCCACGTTGGGGCGGCCGACGATGGCCAACAAGCCGCAGCGCTGTTGGCTCAGGTCGGGCGCGGGCGCGTCGGTTGCATCAGGATCGGCGGCGTCGGGCAAGGGTTCGGTGGGGGTCGTCATGACCGGATCATGCGCCCATTGCAAGCGTCTTCACGAACAGCGTCACGACCTGAGCGGGCCGCCAGGCACGTCGCTGGCCTTGAGCACATCGAGCAGCCGCCGCGCGGCCTCTTGCTCGGCCAGGCGGCGCGAACGGCCTTCACCGCGCTCGGCCAGGGCCAGCGTGGGCACGGCGCACTCGACATCAAAGGTCTGTGCATGCTTCTCGCCGCGTGTGGCCATGATGCGGTAGACAGGCACGGCCATACGCCGGGCTTGCAGCCACTCCTGAAGTTCGGTCTTGGCGTCCTTGGTCCAGCTGTCGGCCTCGGTGGCGTGAATGACTTCGCCAAACAGACTGCGCACCAGCTCTAGCGCGGCGCCGTAACCGCCGTCCAGGTGCACTGCGCCGATGATGGCTTCAACGGCGTCGGCCAGGATCGACGCGCGCTGCGCGCCACCGCCGCGGGTTTCGCCATCGGACAGGCGCATCACCTCGGGCAGGCCCAGCATCAGCGCCACGCGGTGCAGGCTGTCTTCGCGCACCAGATGGGCGCGCACGCGCGTCAGGTCGCCTTCGTCACTGCCGGAGAAGCGTTCGTACAGCAGGCTGGACACGGCCACGTTGAGTACCGCGTCGCCCAGGAACTCCAGCCGCTCGTTGTGGTCAGCGCCGAAGCTGCGGTGTGTGAGCGCACGCGACAGCAGACCGATCTGAACGAAACGGTAACCCAGACGCCGCTGCAGTGCCTCTTGTCGTGGGTCCATGCCAGCTACTTCGAGCGCCCCTCGTACTTGATGAGCAGGTTCACCGGGCCGTAGATGGGTATCAACTTGTCGTAGGCGAAGGCCACGACGACTTTGTCGTTTTCCTTGGTCACGATGAGGTCCTTGCCAGAAATGGCATCGATCGAGTACTCGATGCTCTTTTGCTTGTCGAAGGCCTGGCGTGTCTCGGCCACGGTGCTGGGCGAGGCCTCGGCGATCTGCTTGACGGTGCGCTGTATGGTCAGGTACTCGTTCACCGTGGGCAAGGTGCGGACCAGCACGTAGCCAGTGAAGCCGACGAGGATGGCCCAGAACATCAAGCCGAAGAGCGTGATGCCGCGCTGGCCGCGTGGACGGTGGAGTTGCTTGACAGTGTTCATGGTGGTGTTGTCTCCTGCGTGCCTTACCGGCTCAATGGAACGGCCCAATGCGCCCCAGGTTGCCGAAGTTCATCCACACGAAGAATGCCTTGCCCACGATGTTCTCATCAGGCACAAATCCCCAGAAGCGTGAGTCCTGCGAGTTGTCGCGGTTGTCGCCCATCATGAAGTAGTGCCCGGCCGGCACTTTGCAACTGACGCCTTCGGGCGAATAGCGGCAGTTCTGTGCCATGGGGAAGGTCTTGGGGTCGGGGCCATAGTAGGCCTGCCGGCGTGGTTCGACCAGGATGCGGTGCTCGACGTTGCCGAGTTTTTCGCTGAACTGCGGTGCGTAGCGCAGGCTGTCCTCGTCGTAGAACTCACCCTGGGCCGCCACAGCCACCACCTGGCCGTTGACGCTGAGCTTTTGGTTCACATACGTGATCTCGTCGCCGGGCAGGCCCACCACGCGCTTGATGTAGTCCAGCCGCGTGTCCACGGGGTAGCGAAACACCATCACGTCGCCGCGCTGCACGGGGTTGTTGTCGACGATCTTCTTGTTCAGCACCGGCAGCCGCACACCGTAGTGAAACTTGTTGACCAGGATGAGGTCGCCCACCAGCAGCGTCGGAATCATCGATCCCGAAGGAATCTTGAACGGCTCGAACAGAAAAGAACGCAGCAAGAAGACGATCAGGATCACCGGGAACAGGCCCGCGGTCCAGTCCAGCCACCATGGCTGCATGAGCAGTTTCTCGCGTGCCGCAGCCACGTCGCCATCGATCTTCTCGATGCCCATCTTGGCCAGGTCGGCACGGCGG
>JANOLY010000083.1:0-2361 GCA_031420055.1 Burkholderiales bacterium
GGGCATGGTCTGGCTGGAGCGCGAAACGGTGGTGTTGGCCGGGGTGCGCTTCATCGGCTGCACACTCTGGACCGATTTCGACGCATTGGCGGATTTAAATCCCCAGACCGCCGAGCAGCCGTACCGCGGCGCAGCGGCAAGGGCGCCGTCACCAGCGCCTCGGCCGCGGCCACGAGGTCGGTCAGGCTGTCCACCAGCACCGCGCCGGCCTGCGCCAGCAGGTCGCGGTAGATCACATAGTCCGAGGCCATCTTGCCGGTGTGCGAAGCCGCAGCCTGCATGCCGGCGCGTGTGTTGCCGCACTTCAGCGCCACCACACGCACGCCGCGCGCGCTGGCCTGCTCGATCAGGCGCAGCAGCCGCGCGCCGTCGCGCAGGCCTTCGATGAAGAGCGCGACCACGCGCACATCGTCCTGCAGGGTCATCCAGGCCAGGTAGTCGGCGATGGTGAGCACGGTCTCGTTGCCCACCGACACCATGTAGGCACAGCCCACGCCGTCGTTCTGCAGGTGGCGCGCCACCGCGCCGGCCATGGCGCCGCTCTGCGACAGCACCGCGATCGGCGCGTGGTGCAACACGCTGCGCCGCGCCGCCGAACCAAAGGTCAGCAGCACACGCGAGCGCACCGACCACAGGCCTTCGCAGTTGGGTCCGACGACGGCCACGCCGCAGTCCAACGCCGCCTGCCGCAAGGCCAGCGCATGCGCGGCACCTTCATCGCTTTCTTCGAAGCCCGAGCTGGGTATCACACAGGCGGTGATGCCCTTGGCCCTGCAGTCGCGCACGGCCTGCGCGCAGGCTGCTGCCGGCAGCATGATCATCGCCACGTCGGGCGTCTCGGGCAGCGCCGCCACGCTGGGCCAGGCCTGCAGGCCTCCGATCTCTGCATGGCGCGGGTTGACCGGGTAGATGCGGCCGGCAAAACCCGTTTGGCGCAGGATCTCCAGCGGCGCGCCGGTCATCTTCTTCGCGTCGCTGGACAAGCCGATGAGAGCGACCGACTGGGCGCGGAAGATGCGGTCCAGCGGGTGCGTTGTCATATTCGCCATCGGTTGCGCGATCTCATCCACCATCAGATGACCTTGCTGGCGCGCAACTCGGCCAGTTGCGCAGCACTGCGGCCCAGCAGTTGTGTCAGCACTTCGTCGGTGTGCTCGCCCAACATCGGTGGCGGGCGCCGGATGTCGCCGCCGCAGGCCGAGAAGCGGAAGGGCACGCCCAGTTGCGACAGCGAACCCAGCACCGGGTGCGGCACGCGCTGCACCATCTCGGGCGAGGTGGTCTTCAATTCGGCGTAGGCCTCGGCCAGTTCGTTCACCGGCGCGCAGGGGATGTCGGCGGCCTCCAGCACTTCGAGCCAATGCGCCGTGGTGTGGGCCAGGAAGACGGCGGACAAGGCCACTTCCATCGCCTTGCGGTTGACGACCCGGCTCTGGTTCGATGCAAACAGCGGGTCGCTGGCCAATTCGGGCCGGGCCAGCGCTTCGCACAGGTTGCGATAAGTCTTGTTGGTGCCGGTGGCGACAACGACAAAGCCGTCGCTGGTGGGGAAGGCCTGGTACGGCACCAGCTGCGGATGCCCACTGCCCAGCGGCTTGACCACCGCGCCGCCATCCATCACGGCCACCGAGTAGTTGATGAGCAGGCTCATCGTGGCGTCGAGCAGCGACACGCTGACCTCCTGGCCCTCGCCCGTGCGCTCGCGGTCGAAGAGCGCGGCCAGCAAACCAGCCACCAGGTAGATGCCGCCTCCAAAGTCGGCGATCGACGCACCCGGCCGCAGCGGCGCATGGCTGTCCACCGCGCCGGTGATGCGCATCACGCCCGAACGCGCCTGCACCGCGATGTCCATGCCGGCCTTGTCGGCCAGCGCGCCGTCCATGCCGTAGGCCGAGATGTTGGCGTACACCAGGCGCGGGTTGAAGCGCTTCAGGCTGGCGTAGTCCAGCCCCAGGCGCTGGGTCACGCCGGGGCGGAAGTTCTGCACCACCACATCGGCCCAGCCGGCCAGTTCTTCGCACAGCTTGCGGCCGGCGGGCGTCTTCATCTCGATGGCCACGCTGCGCTTGTTGCGGTTGACGGCCAGAAAGTAGTCGCCGCCCACGCGCGGAATGTCGGTGTGGAACTTGTCGCTAATGTTCATGTAGCGCGTGGCATCGCCGCGCTCGGGCTTTTCGATCTTGACGATCTCGGCGCCCAGGTCACCGAGCACCATCGTGCAGTAGGGGCCGGCCACGCCGTGGGTCAGGTCCAGCACCTTGATGCCTTCAAGCGGTCTGCGCATGGTGTGCTTTCATCGCTCGTATTCAGTACCGCAGGGCCACGTCGCGTGAAGGCAGGCGCACGACGGCCACGCCGCTG
>JANOLY010000084.1:0-5544 GCA_031420055.1 Burkholderiales bacterium
CGACCGCACCGGCGCGCTGCGCGACATGATTCAGAACCACGCGCTGCAGTTGCTCACCATGATCGCCATGGAGCCACCGTCGAGCAACGACGCCGATGTCATCCGCGACGAGAAGCTCAAGGTGCTGCGCTCGCTCAAGCCATTCACGCGCGAGAGCGTGGCGCGTGACGTGGTGCGTGGCCAGTACAGGGCCGGCACCGTCGAGGGCCGCGCCGTGCCCGGTTACCTGGACGAAGACAAGGTGCCGGCCCACAGCGCCTGCGAGACCTTTGTGGCCCTGCGCACCGAGGTGCAGAACTGGCGCTGGGCCGGCGTGCCCTTCTACCTGCGCACCGGCAAGCGGCTGGCAGCGCGCGACGCGCAAATCGTGGTGAACTTCCGTGAGGTGCCGCACCCCATCTTCCCGGGCACGCACCAGGCCAACAAGCTGGTCATCAAGCTGCAGCCCGAAGACGGCCTGGAGCTGCACCTGTTGGCCGCCAAGGGCAGCGGCACCAGCGAAGTGCTGGCGCCGGTGTCGCTGGACCTGGACTTCGAGAAGGCCTTTCACAGCGAACGGGTCGGCGCTTACGAGCGGCTGCTGCTGGACGCCATTTCGGGCCGCTTGAACCTGTTCGTGCGCAGCGACGAGCAGGAACAAGCCTGGCGCTGGGTGGAATCCGTGCTGGACGCCTGGTCGCACGACACCGTGGGCCCGCGCCCCTATGCCGCGGGCAGCTGGGGCCCGGCGGCGGCCAGCGCGCTGATCGCCCGCGACGGCTGCACTTGGGCCGAAGAGCAGTGACCCACCGACAGCACCTTCTCAGCGCGCTGGGAGCGCTGCTCGGCGTGCTGGGCGGTCTGTGGCCAGTGGCTGCGGCCACGCTGGTGGTCACCCCTGAACGGGGCCTGTACGGCCCGGGCGACCGCGGTGCGGCTTTGCCCGCACACGCCAACCCGCAGCTGCCGCTGACAGCGCTGCCTGCGCTGCGCCCCTAGGAGTTGCCCCCGTGCTCGACAGAATCCGCGCCTCCATCCCCGCCCTGCCGCCGGCCGAGCAGCGCGTGGCCAAGGTGCTGCTGGCCGACCCGCGCAGCTTTTCGATGCTGCCTGTGGGTGAGCTGGCCGAGCGCTCGCAGGTCAGTAAGCCGACCGTGGTGCGTTTTTGCCGCAGCGTGGGCTACGACGGCCTGGCCGACTTCAAGCGCAAGCTGGCCGGCAGCGTCAACGAAGGTGTGCCCTATGTACACCGCGCGGTGGACGATGACGACAAGGCCGGCGACATCGTCATCAAGGTCATCGACAACGCCGTGGCCGCACTGCTGCGCTACCGCAACGCCGCTGCCAGCCAGTCGGTGGAGCGCGCCATCGTGGCGCTGGCGCAGGCCGGTCGGCAATCGGGGCAGGGCCGGCGCATCGAGTTCTATGGCGTGGGCAATTCCGGCATCGTCGCGCAGGACGCCCAGCACAAGTTCTTCCGCCTGGGCGTGACGGCCAACGCCGTGAGCGACGGCCATGTGCAGGTGATGAGTGCGACCATGCTGCAGCCTGGCGACTGCGCCGTCGTCATCAGCAATTCCGGGCGCAGCCGCGACCTGCTGGACGTGGCCGACATCGCGCGGCGCAAAGGCGCCACGGTGATTGCCATCACGGCCAGCGGTTCACCGCTGGCGCGCGAAGTGCAGCAAGGCTCGCAACACATCTTGCTGGCGGCAGACCACCCCGAAGACGCCGACCGCTACAGCCCCATGGTGTCGCGGCTGCTGCACCTGATGATCATCGACATCCTCACCACCGGCGTGGCGCTGCGCCTGGGCTCGGCCCAGCTGCGGCCGATGCTGCAGGAGATCAAGAAGAACCTGCGCGCGCGGCGCTATGTTGCAGGCGATGCGGGTCCAAGCTAGGATCGACGTTGTTAAAAACTTCAACAAGGTGACTGCATGGCCACCATGAATTTCAGTGTGCCTGACGATGTCAAATCGTCGTTCAACGCAGCCTTTGCCGACCAAAACAAGAGCGCTGTGGTTGTGCAGTTGATGCGTGAGGCAGTTGAGCGCATCGAGCGCCGCAAACGCAGCCTGGCAGCCACCCAACGACTGTTGAAGCGCCACGCCAAGGCGCCACAGCGCAGTGCGGTGGCATTGGCGAGAGTTCGGGCCGCCGGCAGGCCGTGAAGCTGGTACTCGACGCCAGTGTCGCCCTGAAGTGGTTCTTCCGCAGCGACCCGGCTGAGGCCGACACCGATACGGCAATGGACCTGTTGCGCGCCGTGGGGGCGGGCGCAGTCACACTGCATCAGCCGCCCCACTTTGTCGCTGAAGTGGCGGCTGTCCTGGCCCGCGAGATGCCGCAATCTGCACAGTTAGGCTTGGCGGATCTGCTGGACATTGACATGCAGGTGATCGACGACCCCCACGTCATGGCCCGTGCGCTTGATCTCGCCGCGCGCCATCGGCACCACCTGTTCGACACGCTGTACCATGCCCTGGCGCTGGAGACACCCGGCGCCGTGCTGGTCACCGCCGACGACACGTACAGGCGCAAGGCCGCCCTGGAAGGGCAGATCGTCAGCTTGGCGGCATTCAGCTTGACGACGTGAAGATGAGTGACCGGGTCAGCCGGGCACAGCAAACGCCGGCGCGCGCGGCGCTATGTTGCAGGCGATGCAGGTCCGGCCAGCGGCAGCAGGGATTCCACGCCATAAAGCCGGGCCAGGTCGGCCAGTTTCGGCGGCGCGCCAACGATCTCGATGGCGCTGCCGCTGGCCTGGGCCGCCCGGCGGGCATGCAGCAGCAAGGCCACCAGCGAGGTATCGAAGTGCTGCAGTGCCGACGCATCGATGCGCAAGTTGCCACCGCCCGCGGGCAGCGCGGCGTCCAGCGCCAACAACAAGGCGTCGGCTTCGGCCAGGGTGGCTTTGGCGGGCAGTTGCATCGGGGTTGGCTGTTCAGCCCTTGGCCGCGGCCTTGTTGCGCTCGGCGAGGGTGGTGATCAGGCCGTCGAGGCCGCCCTTGGTGAGCTCTTGCGCAAACTGCGTGCGGTAGCTCTGCACCAGCCAGATGCCGCCGACGTTGACGTCGATGATCTTCCAGGCCTCGGCCAGCTTGTCCAGCCGGTAGTCCAGCTTGATGGGCTCGCCCTTGCCGCGCACCTCGCTCTGCACCACCACCTGGGTGCTGCCGCTCACGGGCAGGGTCTTGGTGATCTCCACGGTCTGGTCCTTGAG
Source organism: Burkholderiales bacterium (assembly GCA_031420055.1). Lineage (GTDB taxonomy): Bacteria > Pseudomonadota > Gammaproteobacteria > Burkholderiales > Burkholderiaceae_C > Rubrivivax. The sequence continues at coordinate 3,206 of JANOLY010000084.1, forward strand.
CTGGGTCAGCGCGCCGGAATAGACCCGCACCAGCAAGACCTTGAACTCGGACTGCAGCCGGGTGCGCTGCTCGGGCGTGGCTTCGCGCCACTTCGGCCCGACGGCAGCACGGGTCATGACCTCGAAGTTGACATGGGGCATCACCTTGGCATCGACCAGGGCGATGATGCGGTTGACATCGCCGGCCTGGATGGCCTTGTCGGCCTTGGCCGTGTCGATGACCTCGACGGCGATCTGGCGTACCAGCGCCTCGGGCGTGGCCTGGGCCTGCACGGGGGCGCTGGCAAATGCCAGCAGCAAGGTTGACACGGCAAGAATTGTTTTCAGCACGGGAAACTACCTTTCAGTCGGCGGGCGACGCGCCCGCTGCCCTGGTTAACGCACGAGCCGCCCTTGCGGTTCACCGCGTGGGCTTGGCCGGGGGCGCGGCGGCCGGCTCGGCGCCGTCGTCGAGAAAAATGTCCAGCGGCGGCGCACCGTCGAACTGGGCGTTGCGGCGGCGTGAAATGTAGCCCTCGCGCACAAAGCCGTACTTGTCCAGCGCCACCTGGTCGATCAGGGTCGTGGCGCCCAGCAAGCTGGTGCGCACGCTGATCAGCTCCAGGCCCGAAAGTGCATAGGCGGCCGCATCGGTGTTCACCAAACGCGTGTACGACGCGCGCCGGTCGGCCACAAAGCCCACCGTGTCACGAACGGTCGACGGGCCAATCAGCGGCAGCATCAGGTACGGCCCGCTGGCCACGCCCCAGGTGCCCAAGGTCTGGCCGAAATCTTCGGAGCGGCGTTCCAGTTTCATTTCGGTGGCTGGGTCGAGCAAACCGCCCAGCCCGAACACGGTGTTGGTGAGCACGCGCATGCCCATCTCGAGGCCGGTCTGCACCTTGCCTTGCAGCAGGTGGTTGGCCGCTGACCAGACATCGCCGAGGTTGCCAAACAGGTTGTCCACGCCGGCGCGCACCAGGCTGGGCACCACGTCGCGGTAGGTCTGGGCCAGCGGCTTGAGAACGGCCACATCGAGCCCTTCATTGAAGGCAAAGACCTTGCGGTTCCAGTTTTCCCAGGGGTCGGGCGTGGTGGGGGCCACAGGCACCGCGGCGGCCCCGGGCCCGGTGGTTGCTACGGTGGCGCAGCCGCTGACCAGTGCTGCACCCAGCACCAGCGCCGACAACATGAGGCGCGCGGTCACTTCTTGGCTCCCGCCTCGGCGGCAGCGCCGCCGGGCGCGGCAGCGTCTGAGGCCTTGCCGGTAAGGAACTGGCCGATCAGGTTTTCCAGCACCACCGCCGACTGGGTCTGCGCAATGGTTTCGCCGTTGGCCAGGTTCTTGTCGTCGCCGCCGGGTTCCAGGCCGATGTACTGGTCGCCCAGCAGGCCCGAGGTCAGGATCTTGGCCGACGAATCCTTGGGGAAGACGAAGCCGCGCTCGATGTCCAGCGTGACCACACCCTGGTAGGTCTTGCCGTCCAGCGATATCGACTTCACCCGCCCCACCGTGACGCCGGCCGCGCGCACGGGCGCACGGGGCTTGAGGCCGCCGATGTTGTCGAAGCGCGCCTGCACGCTGTAGGTGTCGCCATTGCCCAGGCTGCCCAGGTTGGCGGCCTTGAGTGCCAGGAACAGCAGCCCGCCCATGCCCAGCAGCACAAACAGACCGACCATGGTTTCCATGCCTTTTTTGCCCATCTTCGAATACTCCAGTGTTCAGGCGCTGCGCGGGTCGCGCGTCAGGGCGTCGAGAACATCAATGCCGTGAGGATGAAGTCCATGCCCAGGATCCACAGTGACGAGATCACCACCGTGCGTGTCGTGGCGTAGGCCACGCCCTCGGGGGTGGCCTCGGTCTCGTAGCCCTGGTACAGCGCCACGACGGTGCAGACGAGGCCGAAAACGATGGACTTGACGATGCCGTTGCCGATATCGCGCCAGACATCGACCCGCGTCTGCATGATGGACCAGAAGTTGCCCGAGTCGACCCCGATCAGTTGCACCGCCACCACCCAGGCGCCCAGGATGCCGATGGCCGAAAACAGCACCGCCAGCAGCGGCATGGACACGACGCCGCCGATCAGCCGCGGTGCCAGCACACGGGCCTTGGGGTCGATGGCCATCAGTTCCATGGCCGCGATCTGCTCACCGGCTTTCATCAGGCCAATCTCGGCCGTCAGCGAGGTGCCGGCACGGCCGGCGAACAGCAGCCCGGCCACCACCGGGCCCAGTTCGCGCACCAGCGCCAGGTTGACGATCAGCCCCAGGCTTTCAGCCGCGCCGTAGGCCACCAGCGCGTAGTACATCTGCAGGGCCAGCACAAAGCCCACCGCCAGACCCGAGGCCAGGATGAT
>JANOLY010000085.1:0-8856 GCA_031420055.1 Burkholderiales bacterium
ACCTTGAAGCGCTGCTGGTACTGGGCAATGAAGTCCAGCGGGTTGCCGTTGAAGGTTTCGACGACCGCGCCATCGGTGACGACCTCGGTGACGAATCCCCGCGCCCGCAGCAGGGTGCGCGCCGGCAGGCCGATGAACGAGTAGCGGCCAAAGCGCTCGCCGCCCACCACGCTTACAAGCACAAAGCTGTGCGCGGTGCCGCCGGCCAGCTTGAGGTACAGCGACAGCGGCGTTTCGAGGTCGGCAAAGGCCTCGGCAATCAGCGGGATGCGGTTGTAGCCCTGCGCTGCGAGGCTCTTGAATTCGAGTTCGGTGATCATGTTTTGCCCGTTGCGCACTTGCGGCCCGGGGCCGAGGCGACTTCAGTTCGTGGGGTCGCCGGCAGCAGGCCACCGGCGCAATCGCCCGACCCGGCAGGTCAGGCCGCGCGATGCGAGCGGCGCCAGGACCAGGCTCCCTGGTCGCGTGGACCAGCCCGGTAGGCTTTGCTGAGGCGCGGTGCGGTGCACATGGTCGAATCAGTTTATCAGCGGCCCGCAGAACAGCCGGACATAGCGGGCCACGCGGCTGAGCCACAGCGTGGCGCAGCACTTTGCCGTCACGCCAGCCAAACCATGTGACTCGTCTGCGCGCCCCGCACCGCGCTCAAGGGGATGCGCACGTCCAGCGTCACCAGCCGGCCCCCGTGCGCGACGGCCAGACCGAGCAAGTAAACATCAGTCACCTGGCGATGGCCGTGGATGCGCTGGCTGTCGAACACGGCGCCATCGGCCAGGCTGATGTCGTCGCACCAAAACGCATGCGAAGGGTCGGCGAACGAGCGGCTGAACATGGCCAGCAGCGCCGACAGCGATGCTGGCTGCGGGTAGGCCGGCTGGCTCATGACCCGGGCCGCGCCGTTCTGCGTCAAAGGACAGCTGGCCCAGCCCAGGGCGGCGTGCAGCCCGAACCAGTGGGTGGCCGCCTGGTGATGAACATGCTGCTGGTCGTGCAGGGCGATCAGCACGTTGACGTCAAGCAGAGCACGCATGCCGGGATGGAAGTGACTTCAAGCCGAGCGGGAACCCAGGAGCGGCCTAAATGCTGTCTTCGTCGCGGATGCGGTTGACCATTTCGTTGGTCACCACCCCGCCCCGATGCGGCAACGGGTGGATGCCGTAACGGGCCAGCGGCTCGTCAACTGTCAGCGCGCCGCGCGACTGTTCGGGCCGCAGCAGCGCAGCACGGGCCCAGGTGCTAAGCACATCGCCGATGGTGCGGCGCTCACGACGGGCGACCTCTTTGGCGGCAAAGAGAACGTCGTCGCTTATGTCCAAGGTGGTGCGCATACATGGATGCTATGGCATCACGCACCAAACATCAATTTGCCGTCCGGGTGGTCAACCAACCCGGCAACTCGGCCAGGCTGTCGAGCACGGCGTCGGGGTGGGCGCTGGCCGCCGGTTGGCCGTGGTTGTAGCCGTAGCTGACCAGCACCACGGGGCAGCCGGCGGCACGCGCCGCAGCGGCGTCGTTGCTGGAATCACCCACCATCAGCGTGCGCGCCGGCAGGCTGCCCAACGCCTTGCAGGTTTGCAGCAAGGGCAGCGGGTCGGGCTTCTTGCGCGCAAAGGCGTCGCCGCCAAACACCACGCTGAAGAAACCGTCCAGCCCCTTGGCCGCGAGCAAGGGGCGGGCAAAGGCGGTGGGCTTGTTGGTCAGGCAGGCCAGTTTTAAGCCGGCGCCGCGCAAGGCCACAAGCCCTGCCACCACGCCCGGGTAGACGGCAGAGTATTGGCCATTGATGCGCAGGTAGTGCTGCTGGTAGCGCGCCCAGGCGGCGTCGTACAGCGCCGCGGGTGCGCCGACTTCGGCCAGCGTGCGCTGGAGCAGGTGTTCGCTGCCCTTGCCCACGGTGCGCTCGATGAACGCGCGGCCCACGGCCGGCAAGCTCAAGTCGGCCAAAGCCAAGCGCAGGGCGACCTCGAAGTCGCCCACGGTGTCAACCATGGTGCCGTCGAGATCGACGATGGCAGCGTCGATGTCTGCGTGGGAAATGGTCATGGCTTGTGCGGCTAGCGGCGCTTGGGCTTGGGCTCATGCGCCTGCAGCCAGTCCAGGAACTCGGCGTACCAGAGCTTGGCGTTGCGCGGCTTCAGCACCCAGTGGTTCTCGTCAGGAAACCACAGCAAGCGCGCCGGTACGCCGCGCGCCTTCAAGGTGTTGTAGTAGGCCAGGCCGTTGCAATCGGGCACGCGGAAGTCCTGCGCGCCGTGGATCACCAGCGTCGGCGTGTTCATGTGCGCGGCGAAGGCGTGCGGGCTTTGCGCCAGCACCCGCGGCATGTCCTGCCAGTAGTTGGCGGCCAGGTCCTTGGGCCGCTGGGGGTAGGAATCGGCGCTGAAGGTGGCCACGCGGTCAAACACCCCGGCGTGGCACACATAGGCCTGGTAGCGGCCTGGCTGCACATGGCCGTTCATCCAGGCCACCAGGAAGCCGCCATAGCTGCCGCCCGTGGCGTAGACGCGCCGCCGGTCGGCCCAGCGTTGCGCCAGCAGCCAGTCGGTGCCGGCCTCAATGTCTTGCAACTCCAGCGCGCCCTGGCGGCCGATCAGGCTGTGCTTGAACTTCAAGCCAAAGCCGCTGCTGCCGTGGAAGTTGACTTGCGCCACCACATGCCCGCGCGAGGCCAGCACGTGGGCGTTCCAGCGCCACGAAAATGTGTCGCCAGCGGCTGCGTACGGGCCGCCGTGGATGACGTGCATGACGGCGTGCTTGTTCTTGGCGTTGAAGGCCGGCGGGAAGGTCAGCCACATCTGGACGTCGTCGCCGGCAGCGCCCTTGAAGTGCACTTCTTGCACTGCACCCAAGGCCACGCCGGCCAGCAGGCTGTCGTTGAAGTGTTCCAGCCGCTGCGCGGGTGCGCTGCCGCGCTGCGCGTGCACCTGCGCGGGGTGGCTGGCGGCGTCGGCCGCTGTGACCACCACGTCGCCCGCCGCGTCAAAGCCCTGCACCCAACCGCCCGTGCGCACCTCGGTGAACGCGCCGCTGGCCAGCTCGTGGCGCCACAGCGGGCAGCGCCCACGCTCTTCGGCGGTGAAATAGAGCGCGCTGCCGTCGGCCGCCCAGCGCAGCGGTGCATTGACCGAGTGGTCCCAGGTGTCACCCAACGCGCGCCAGGCGCCGCCGCGTTGCACGACGGCCAGCTGGCTCAATGCCGTGTGCTGGCGGCCCACATGCGCCGCCGTCAAGGCGATGCGGCGGCCATCGGGGCTGTAGCGCGGCGCGGCAAAGTCCCAGGCCGCGTCGTCGGCCAGCGCGGTCACGCGGCGCGTGCGCAGGTCGATCTCGCTCAGACGCAGGCGGTTGCCCAGCAAGGGCGTGGCTGCGGGGTCGTACACGAAGGCGACGCTGCGGCCGTCGGGGCTGGCGTCGAAGCCGACGTTGCCTTCGCTGTCGCGCGGCAGCTCCAGCGCCGTGCCTTCGAACAGGTCGGTGGCGCGCCCGCTGGCCAGGTCCAGCAGCCACAGGTGCAGCACACGCCCCATGGGCACGTGGTGGTCCCAGTAGCGGTAGAAGGCCTGGCTGGTGATGTAGCCGGTCTCTTTGCGGTCGCTGAATTCCTTGTGGCGTTTGGCCTGTGCCTTGTGGCCCTTCAGTTCGGGCCAGACCCAGGCACTGAAGACGATGCGCTTGCCGTCGGGCAACCACTTGAAGGCCTCGATGCCGGGCGCAAAGTCGCTGACGCGCAGCGCCTCACCACCCTGCGGCGAAATCACATAGAGCTGTGGTGTGGTGTCCTTGCTGCCTTGCTGCTCGCGCCGGGCCACGAACGCGATGCGCTCGCCTTGCGGCGACCACGCCGGCTGCCCGTCTTTGTCGCCACAGGCCGTCAGCCGGCGCGGCGCGGCGCGGTCGGTGTTCAGCAGCCACAGGCTGGTGCTGCCCTGGTTCTTCTGCACCGAGTAGCCCGTGACCGAGCAAGCGGCGCGCCGCCCGTCCGGGGCCAAGCACAGGCCGCCGATGCGGTCGAGCTGCCAAAGGGTTTCGACGTCCAGTGTCGGCTTCGCGGGCTTGTTCATGCCCGCGAGTGTCGCCCAGACCGTTTGCGCCCTAGCCGATGGACTCCACCTGCCGGCTTTGCTGGTAGGCGCGCCCGAAGCGGTTGTCCAAAAAGTCGGGCAGCGCCACTTCTTCCTGGCGAATAAAACCGCACTGCGGCAGCCGGCCTTCGCGGAACAGGTCGACGGCCGCGCACACGCCGGCGGCGGTGGTGATCTGTATCGCCGACAGCGGGTTGGCCTCGCTGCGGTCGGCAAAGATCTTGCGCGCGAACACCTCTTGCACCAGGCTGCCAGCACGCATGCCGCTGACGGTGACGAACACCAGCACCACGTCTTGCATGGTGCTGGGAATGCTCTTGCGCATGATGGCCTTGAGCGTCTCGGTGTCCTGGTTGAGCTGCAGCTCTTCGAGCAGCATCTTCATCAGGTCGCGGTGGCCGGGGTAGCGCACGCTCTTGTAGTCCAGCGTCTGCACGCGCCCGGCCAGCGTCTCGCACAGCGTGCCCAGGCCGCCGCTGGTGTTGAAGGCTTCGTACTCGGTGCCGTCCAGGCTGAAGTGCTCCAGGCCCTCAAGCGGCAGCGCCTCGATGCTCTTGCCCTGGCGAATGGCCTCGCAGGGGTGGCAGTACTCGTTGATGAGGCCGTCCACGCTCCAGGTGAGGTTGTATTTCAGCGCGTTGGTGGGGAAGGCCGGCAGCGCACCCACGCGCATCTTCACGTCCTGCAGCGTGTCGAAGCCCTTGGCCAGGTGCGCCGCGACGATGCCTATGAAGCCCGGCGCCAGTCCGCACTGCGGCATGAAGGCCGTCGCGGCGCCCTGGGCCATGGCCTTGATGGCGCGTGTGGCGGCCACGTCTTCGGTGAGGTCAAAGTAATGGCAGCCGGCCTCGCGCGCCGCACCGGCGGCCAGCGTGGCCAGGTGGTACGGCAGCGCGTTGATGACCGCGCCCTGCCCACGCAGCACAACCAGCAGCGCCGCTGCGTCAGCCGTGTCGGCCTGCTGCGTGCGCACCGGGTCGTGGGCCAGCAACTGAAGTGCCGCCGCGCTGCGGTCGACCACGGTCACATCGAAGTCGCCACAGGCGCCCAGCAGGCGGGCAATGGTCTGGCCGATGTGGCCGGCGCCAAGCAGGGTGATCTTCATGCGGTTCTTTCGTCAGGGGCTGGCAAGACCCACCAGTCTAGGCAGAGCCCAAGACGAAAGAAACCAGAAGTGCGTCGAAATACTCTACAAACCGGCCGAATCGACCGAAGAACAAAGCGTTTCGTCGAAATCAACCCGCCTGGCTGATCTTGTAGGCGCGCCCGGAGGCGCGCTTGGCGCGGGTCTCGGCAAGCTGGTACTTCGCCTGCGCCGCCTGGCGCATCTCGATGGCGCGCGCCAGTGCGGCCTTGAAGCGCTGCTTGGTGTAGGTGTTTTCGGTACCGATGTAGATGGTGCGCCGGCGCGGCTTGCGCCCGAACAGGGGCTCCAGCACCGACAGGCTGATGTCGCGCACCTCGCTGCCCTTGCGCAGACGCAGCATGGGCCCGCTGATGCCCACCGGCAGGTCGGTGCTTTTGCTCACGCTGGGCCGCGGCTGCAGCTTGGTGGGCGCCGGCATGGCCGCGATGCGCTTGAGCAGCTCTTTGGTGGCCAGGGCCAGCGACCGCGCCGGGTCGCCCCCACCGGCCAACCCGTCAGAGAACAGTTTGGTGCCGGCGTAACGCACCTGCCAGCCGTGGGTGGCCTGGGTGTCTATGCGCTGGATGCCTTGCGGGACCTCGAACACTTCGCCGGTGTAGATAACCGCTTCACGAACTTTCATTTGCTTTACCTCGGGCCTGTCTGATGCGGGCCCCCCTGTGAGTATTCTTCTTCAGGCGCTTGGGCTAACTTCCCAATGACGCCGGGCCCTCATGTTATCGCAGCCAGCCGGCGGTTGCCGCAGCGCCTCGCGAAGCGGCCTGCGCACCACAATCCCCGCCCATACCCGCCGCGCACACCACCGCACCCATGCTGCTGGACGTGACGCAGCGCCTGGCGACACTGCCCGAACTGCGCTAGCTGTGCTCGGTGAGCGGCGAGTTCGACTACCTGGCGCTACTGCGCGCCGAGACACCGGCCCGGCTGGACGCGCTGCTGGACGAGATCGGCGCCATCGACGGCGTGCGCAAGACGACGACTTCGGTGGTGTTGGCGCGGCGCATCGACCGTTCGGCTTGAGTCCTTTCGCAACCCCTAGCGTGCACCCTCGACAAACATGCGCAGATCCGTCAGCCGATGGCCCCAGAACAATGCCATCGGTGTGTCTTGCGCCTCCGCCACATAGCGGGCATTGAAGACCCCTTGAAGCGCCACCGCCGGCACCACCTGGTCGGCGCCAAAGCCTGCCAACCAGGCGCGTGCGTTCTGCACCGCTTCCTTGTTGAGCCGCTTGCGACTGTTGATCTCGCTGTTTGATCCTTTGCACTCAACGGCGAGCAGTCGTCCATCGTCCAAACGCACGACGACGTCGGCGTTGTCAGCGCCCAGATTGACCTGCGTCAGAAATGTCCGGGCCGCCGGGGCGTCAGTCACGAGTTTCTGTATGCCCCGTGGGGGCCGGCGAGACGCCAAACTCCAGCCCATACCAATCAGCAGTCCTTTGACGGCGCCTTCGACTGCGGCCTTTTCATCGCCTCGCCGCAGCGTTTGAAGGCGCTGTGATGCCACCAGCACTGTCGTCGCCAGCGACGCGGCGCGTTGCTCAGCGCTGCGCGACTTCCGCCCGGCCTGAATCCAAGGAAACCGGCGCGGGTCGACGATGACGCGCATCACCGCCAGTATCCGTTCGGCGTCGTCGGTGCTCGGGTTGGCGGTCGCTGCGCCCAGGCGCACTTCGGCCAGCGTCTCAAGATCGTCCAGCGAAATGGGCGGAGCGCCAAGATAGCGAAAGGCCGTTCGACCCGCATCGCTGCCCCAGAGATCCCGAAGCGCGGCTTGCCCGAGTTCCCCGCCCGCCAACACCAGCTCGACCTGCGACACCAGCTTGGCCACCGCAGGCTCGGCCGCGTCAAAAGCCCCCAGATACCGGTGCAACGGCTCGCCCAGGCGGCGTGTGCGGAACTCGCTGCGCGCTTCGTCAACGTCGGCTTGAATCTCGGCTGCCGACCAAGTTCTAACGCCGTGAAGCGGCTGCCTGCTCACGCCGCCGGCTCCAGCACGGCGCCAGGAATGCGCAGGCGCGCGATATCACTGGGCTCGAACTTGGCCATGCCGCCGCCATACATGCGCCCCGCACCCATGCGGGTGTGCGTGTTGAGGTGATCCAGCACACGCTGCAACTGGGCGGCAGGCATCTCCTGCCGCGGGTACAGCCCATGCGCGATGTTCAGGTAGCTGACACCGTGGGGATTGGTACGAAAAACGGGTGGGCGCCGGCCCATGTAGCTGACCATCGCGGCAGGCGCAGCGCGCAGGTCCAGTGCGTACCAGGCGCGCCGCTGGCGGGCGACATAGCCATTGGCAGCCCCCTGCGCGTGCGCCAGCGACAGATAGGCAGCTACGCCAGCCTGCGCTGAATCAGGCAACTGCGACAAGTCTGCCGGCAGGTTTGGCAGCCGCCGAAGACAGGCCAGCGCGTCAGGACGCTCTACCGTGCCATCGATGATCTCCCTGGCCTTGGTGACCGCCGCAAGCGTTAACTGCGGCGGCAGCAGCGCCGATCCTGGCGCAAGCATCCAGGCTTTGTTCAAGCCCGTGACCTGGCCACGCGTTACACGAAACAGCTCACCCAGCTCGATGCCGGCGGCCGGCGCATCCAACTCGGTTTGGCAAAGCGCGGTCCAGCGCGTTGCGGCCGCGAGTTGGGTCGAAGGCAGGACTCTGGCCGTGTGCAAGGCCTGCCCCGCCAAGGTCCCGACCGAGGCCGCCACCGCACCCCCGCATACCGCCTCGAACACGAGCGCGGACACCAGTGCGTCAGGGAACACCGGCTCCCCGGGCGACGCCACCCAAAGGCCCGTTAACGACAGCGGTGCGTTCGAGGCACTCAGTAGATGGCGCCACGCCGAGCCGTAGCCGTTGTCCAGCCACTCGGCGGAGGTCACCCAACAAACCCGATCACCCGGCCTGGCCAAAACTGCCGTGCGGGCCATGAAGTGCAGGTGCAGCCCCGCGAGTTGCGACGCCCGTTGGCCGTGTTGCGCCATTGCAGCGGCATACCAGCGCTTCCACGCCGGCTCGATGTCATGGTGACGCACGAACGGCGGATTGCCGACAAACGCGGTTCGCCCGCTCAGGGGGATCGCAACATCACGGTAGTCGCCCTGGAGCACTTGCACACGGTGTTGCAAGCCTTGGGCCGCCAAGTTTGCGCGCAAAGCCCCGCACATGTCCTCGCTGCGCTCAACGGCCCAAATGCGCGCGCCAGGAAAGAGTCTTGCCGCCTGCATCGTGAAGCGGCCGCTGCCGGCGCCAGCGTCAACGACGTTGTCAAAGGGGCCGTAGGCCGTCAGGCGCTGCAACATCAGCTCCACCAACCACTGCGGCGTCAGCGTGATGCCGCGACTCCGGCGGTCGTGACCCGACATCCGCGCGTGCAGCGTCGCGCCGACTTCGTCGTAGGTGTCGCCGTCGCCGAACAAGTCCACCTGAAGCGAGTCCATGTCGGTTCGTCCTCAGCCCAGCTCAGTCCGCATCGCGTCGATAACGGCCTTGTAGTCCGTCTGGCCAAAGATGGCGCTGCCCGCCACAAAGGTGTCGGCGCCGGCATCGGCCACGCGGCGGATGTTGCCCGTCTTGATGCCGCCGTCCACCTCGAGCCGGATGTCGCGGCCCGTGCGGTCGATC
>JANOLY010000086.1:0-2564 GCA_031420055.1 Burkholderiales bacterium
GCCAGCGCCACACCGGTCAGCAGCAAGGCGCCGGCCATCAGCGCCGCCAGCGGTGTGCGCGCGCCAGCGTCCAGGTGCGGCACCGAGCGGTTGAGCGAACCACAGGCCACGAAGCACGAGAAGAACGGGCCCGTCATGTTCGCCAGGCCCTGGCCCAGGCACTCACGGTTCACATCCAGCACTTGCCCGCTGCGCGCCGCCAAGGCCTTGGCAATGGCCACCGACTGGCCCAGCGCCACGATGGTCAGCGCCAGGGCAATCGTCGCCAGTTGGCCGATGTCGTCCCAGGCCAGCGCCGGCACTTGCCAGTGCGGCCAGACCTGCGGCAGCGTGCCCAGGCGCACCAACTTGGCACTGCCCCAGCTGCTGGCTGCCACGCTGGCCAGCGTACCCGCCACCAGGGCCAGCAACATCGTCGGCCCACGCGGCCACAGCCAGCGCAGGCCCATCGCCACGGCCAGCGTCAACAAGCCCACCGCCAGCGCCCAGGGGCTCCACACCGGCCAGCCCGACAGGCCCTGCAGCGCATGCCAGGCAATCAACACCGCCGCGCCCGTGGTAAAGCCCAGCAGCACCGACGGCGCGATGAAGTGCGCCAGCACGCCCAGGCGCAGCAGGGCCACGCCGATCTGCACCACGCCCACGAACAGCGTCACGACCAGCGCCAGCCGCAGGTACTCGGCGCTGCCCATCACGGCCAGCGGCGCCAGGGCCGCGGCCAGCGCCAGCGACATCGTGTTGGTGGGCCCCGTCAACACATGCCGGCTCGACCCCGCCAGCGCCGCCACCGCACAAGGCACCACCGCCGTCAGCAAGCCCCAGGTGACGGGCAACCCGGCCAGCGCGGCAAACGCGATGGCTTGCGGCAGCACCAGCACGGCGGCCAGTAGGGCTGCTGCGGCATCGGCGCGCAGACTGCCAGCGTTGACTTCGGCCAGCCAGGGCCAAATGCGTTGCAGGGTCGTTGGCATGGGCGGGCAGGTTGGCACCGCGCGTTCCGCGGGAAAGCCCGGACTGGCAGCGCCCGGCCGTAGCCCGGCGGCCGGGCATGATGGCGCCATGACTGCACCCACCCTGCTCATCGGTGTCTCGGCACGCATCCACTACCCCGGCGAGGTGCCGCTGGGCGGCGTCTGGACCAAGACGCTGCACTACCTGGAGCAATCGGTGGCGCACTGGGTGCTGTCGGGCGGCGCCATGGCGGTGATGGTGCCTGCCGTGGACGAGCAAAGCATCGTGCTGCGCAGCGACCTGCGCCTGCACGACTACGCCGCGGCACTCGACGGCCTGGTGCTGCAAGGCGGCAACGACGTGGCGCCCGAGACCTACGGCGAAGCGCCGCTGTCGGCCGACTGGCACGGCGACCACGTGCGCGACCGTTACGAGATCGAGCTCATCCAGGCCTTTGTCGCCGCGGGCAAACCGGTGTTCGGAATCTGCCGCGGCCTGCAGTTGTTGAACGTGGCTTACGGCGGCACGCTGATGCAGGACATCCCCACCCAGCAGCCGCAGGCACTGGCCCACCGCGTGCCTGGGCGCTACGAACAGCACCTGCATGCGGTGGACATCGTGCCCGGCACACGGCTGGCGCAGCTGTACCCGGGGTGCACGCGCGTCACCACCAACAGCATCCACCACCAGGGCATCAAGACGGTGGCGCCGGACTTCGTGGTCGAGGCCCGCTGCCCCGACGACGGCATGGTCGAGGCCGTGCGCTGGCGCGGCCCGGGTTATGTGGCCGGCGTGCAGTGGCACCCTGAGTTCCACGACCCCGACGACCCCGCGACGCTGGACGACCGCCCCATGCTGAACGACTTTCTCGATGCCGCCCGCGCCGCGCGCGGCGGCGCGCGATGAAGCACCTGCCCACCCTGACCGCCACCCTGCTGCTGGCGTTGTGCAGCGCCGCGCACGCCGCCACCCTGCGCGTGGCCAGCGCCTTCGACCCCCAGACCATGGACCCGCACGGCCTGGCGCTGCTGTACCACTCGCGCGTGGCGTTTCAGGTCTACGACTCGCTGGTCGGCCGCGACGAAAAGTTCAAGCTTGAACCGGCACTGGCCTTGTCGTGGCAGATGACGTCGCCCACCGTGTGGCGCTTCAAGCTGCGCCCGGGCGTGACGTTTCACGACGGCACGCCTTTCAGCGCCGACGACGCCGTGTTTTCGCTCGAACGCGCTTTGCAGCCGACCTCACAGCGCGCCTTCCAGCTCAAGGGCGTGCTGAGCGTGCGCAAGGCGGACGCGCTGACCATCGACATCCAGCTCGAAACGCCCGACGCCGTGCTGCCCGAGAAGTTGCAGTACATCGCCATGATGAGCCGCGCCTGGTGCGAAAAGAACGGCGTGGCCAAGCCGCAGGACTTCAACGCCAAACAAGAGACCTTTGCCGTGCGCAACGCCAACGGCACCGGGCCGTTCAGGCTCGAGCGCTACGAGCCCGATGTGCGCACCGTGCTGCGCCGCCACCCGGGCTGGTGGGGTTGGAGTGAAAAGCGCAGCGGCAACCTGAGCGAAGTGCGCTTCGTGGCCGTGCGCTCTGACGCGACGCGGCTGGCCGCGCTG
>JANOLY010000087.1:0-4305 GCA_031420055.1 Burkholderiales bacterium
CCTCAGGTCAACCCACGAGAGCCATTCCCATGATCAAGACGCTACTTGCCACCACCGGCTTGCTGGTCGCATTGCCCGCACAGGCGCTCCTCAACGTCAACTCGGCGGCGTTCACGTACAGCGAGTCGTTTGACAGCCTGACCTCGGTCACCACGCCGGCAACGAACTGGGTCAACGACTCGACCCTCGCCGGCTGGAGCCTGTTCATTTCCACCGGCGCGGCAGCACCCACCTATGCCGCCGACAACGGCGGCAGCAATGCCGGCACCTTTCGCAGCTACGGCGTCACGGCCAGCAGCGAGCGCGCCCTGGGTGGCGCGGCCTCCGGGGGGGCCTACTTCGGCAGCCCGGTGGGCGGCGCGGTGGCGGGTCACATCGCCTTGGGCCTGACCAACACCAGCGGCCTGGTTCTGGATAGCTTCACCCTTCGTTTCGCCGGCGAGCAGTGGCGCAACGGTGGCAACGCTGCGGCGCAGACCATGGTGCTGGAGTACGGCTTTGGCAGCACCTTTGCCGCCGTCACCACCTGGACGGCGCCGGGCGGCGGTTTCAACTGGACATCGCCCGTGGCCACGGCCGCACTCGCGGCGGTGGACGGCAATGTCGCCGGGCTGGTGGCCAATGTCGGCGGCACAGTCAGCACCAACTGGGCGCCTGGCGACACCTTGTGGGTGCGCTGGATCGAGAACAACGACAACGGCAACGACCACGGCCTGGCCATCGACAACCTCACGTTCAGCGTCACCGCCATTCCCGAACCCGGCACCTACGCCCTGCTGCTGGCCGGCCTGGGCGTGGTGGGCTTCCTGGCACGCCGCCGCCGCGGCTGAGCCCCGCCCTAAACCGCAGCCCGGCACGGGCTGCACAGCGGCGCGCCGGGTCCGGCAGCCGCAAACCCTTTGGAAGCCTGCCCCATGACCCCACGCCCTGACCTGTTCGCCCGCCCGTTGCGCTTGCTGGCCGCGCTGGCCTTGCTCGCCTTGGCCGCACCTGCCTACGCCGTAGGCAATGTGGTGATCAGCCAGGTCTATGGCGGTGGTGGCAATACCGGCGCCACGATCAAGAACGACTTCATCGAGATCTACAACCGCAGCGGGGCCGAGGTGAACATCGGCGGCTGGTCGGTGCAGTACGCGTCAACCGCCGGCACTACCTGGCAGGTCACGCCCATACCGGCCAATACGCTGCTGCCCGCAGGCAGCTACTTCCTGTTCAAACAAGCCCCGGGTACCGGCGGGTCGGTGGACATCACCGCCGATGTCACCGGCACCATCGCCATGGCTGGCGTGTCTGGCAAGGTTGCGCTGGCGTCCAGCACCACAGCGCTGACAGGTGCTGTGCCCGCGGGTGTCGTCGACCTGGTGGGCTACGGCACGGCCAACGGCTTTGAAGGCAGTGGCGCGGCGCCGGCGCTGACCAACACCACGGCCGCCTTTCGCGCTGGCGGCGGCGCGACCGACACCGACAACAACGCGGCCGACTTCAGCGTCAGCACGCCGGCACCTCGCTACACCGGCGGCGACGCCGTGCCAGGTGGCGGCGGTGGTAGCTGCGCCGGCACGGCCGGCACGACCCTGACCAGCATCCCCACGATCCAGGGCTCGGGGGCGCTGAGCCCGATGACCAACCAGGTCGTGACGACCCAAGGCGTTGTCACCAAGCTCATCAACAGCGGCTTCTTCATCCAGGACCTGACGGGTGACGGCAACCCGGCCACGTCGGATGGCCTCTTCGCTTTCGTCAGCCCGGCCAGTTGCCCGAATGCGCAGGTCGGCAGTTTGGTGACGGTGACGGGCACGGTCACCGAGTACGCCCCCGGCGCAGGAACGGCCAGCACGCCGCTGACCGAGCTGACCACCATCACCAGCGTGGCCCTGGTCGGCACCGGCTACACCATCACCCCGACCGTCGTGACGCTGCCGCTGGCCGCAGGCGACAGCTTCGAACGCTTCGAAGGCATGCTGGTGACGCTGCAAGGCGAGATGACGGTGCAGCAGAACTACTTCCAGGCCCAGTACGGCCAGGTCACCATCGGCGCAGGCCGGCACGAAACGCCGACCAACGCCTTCAGGCCCACCGATCCGCAGCGTGCTGCACTGGCTGCGCTGCAAGCCCGCAGCCGTCTGCTGCTGGACGACAACAGCTCCTTGCAGTACCCCAACCCCACGTCCTACTTCAGTGCCAGCGGACTGGGCCGCGCGGGCGACCTCGTCAGCAACCTGACCGGCGTGATCGACTTCGGCCTGGCCACCTCCACGGCATCGGGTGCGGGGCTCTACCGGCTGCAGCCGGTGTCGGCGCCGGTGTTCACCGTTGCCAACCCACGCCCGGCGACGCCACCGCCTGTGGGCGGCAACATCAGTGTGGCGGGTGTGAACGTGCTGAACTACTTCACCACCTTCACCAACGGCGCCACGGCCTTCGGCGGCACGGGGCAGGGTTGCAGCCTGGGCGGCGGGGTGGCGGCGGGCAACTGCCGCGGCGCCGACAACCTGGCCGAGTACAACCGCCAGCGCGACAAGATGGTGCGCAAGCTCGCGGGTCTGAACGCCGACGTGGTGGGCCTGATGGAGATGCAGAACAACGGCAACACCGCCGTGCAGGCGCTGGTCGATGCGCTGAACGCCTTTGTGGGCGCCGGCACCTACGCGACCATCCCCTTGCCCGCTGTCAGCACCGGCACCGACGCCATCCGCGTGGCGATGATCTACAAGCCGGCACGCCTGGCCACGGTGGGCCTGCCGCTGAGCGACACCGACCCCGTCAACAACCGGCCCACGCTGGCGCAGACCTTCATGGCCCCGAATGGCGAGAAGTTCTCGCTCCTGGCCAACCACCTCAAGAGCAAGAGCTGCTCGGGGGCCAGCGGCGCCAATGCCGACCAGGGCGACGGCCAGGGCTGCTTCAACGCCACCCGGCTGGCCCAGGCGCAGCGCCTGCGCACTTTCGTGGCGCAAGTGCAGTCCAGCAGCGGCAGCAACGACGTGATGGTCGTCGGCGACCTCAACGCCTACGCCAAGGAAGACCCGGTCCACGAACTGACCAGCAATGGCTACATCGACCAGATCGGCCGCTTCAACACCTTTGGCTATTCGTACGTGTTCGACGGCACGGCCGGCCGCCTGGACCACGCCATCGCAACGCCGTCAATGTCATCGCGCGTGACCGGCGCCATCGAATGGCACATCAACGCCGACGAGGCGCTGTCCAACGACTACAACCTGGAAAACAAGCAGCCCGCCTGCGCCACCTGCGCACCCGACCCCTACCTCGGCACCAACCCCTACCGCTCGTCGGACCACGACCCGGTGCTGATCGGCCTGAGCCTCTACAAGACCATCACCGGCACGTCGCCAGGCCAGGTGCTGGTGGGCTCGGTCGGTGACGACCGCATCACCGGCGGCGCTGGCGCGCAAACGTTGACCGGCGGCGCGGGTGCCGACATGTTCGTCAACACCCGCGTGCGCGACGGCGGCGACACCAACACCCAAATTCAGCCCGGTGCGGACAAGATCGTGCTGACCAACATCCTGCGCAGCATCAAGCGCGACGGCGCGGTCAACCTGCTGGGCGCCGGTTACGTCACCTGTGTGGCCGCGCGCGGCGGCGCGCTCATCGGCATCGACACCGACGGCAGCGCCGGCCCCCTGCCCTCGCGTGCCTTGGTGCTGCTGCGTGAGCAGAACTGCGCCACCGTGATGACCGCTCAGAACTTCGTGTTCTGAGCACCCCACGCCGCCTATCCAGGAACATCCCATGCGCAAGACACTTCTCTCACTGCTTGCCAGCTCCGCCATGCTGCTCGCCCCGGCGCTGTCGCTGGCTGCCAGCTACACCTTCAGCGGCCAGGTCGATGACGGCCCGCTGCTGGGCCAGGCCTTCACCGGCAGCTTCGAGTTCGACGCCAGCAGCGTCACACTCACCTTTGCCGGCGACCTGCCACTGAGCGCCTTCTCGATGCTGCTGGCCGGCCAGACCTACACCCTGGCCAGTGCCGACGCCGCGCCGGTGGCGGTCTACTTCGACGGCACTTTTCTCGGCCTGTCGTACATCGACGCCGACTCCGCCAACCCCTTGCTGCGCCCCTTCGTGGCCGTGGTGCCGGGCTTCGTGAGCCTGGGCGACGCGTACCTCAGCTACGACCAGAGCAGCGACCCCGGCGCCGGCCTGGCCGGCTTCGGCAGCTACAGCGTGGCCGTGGTGCCCGAACCCGCGGCGCTGCTGTTGATGCTGGCCGGCCTGGGCCTGGTGGGTGGCGTGGCCGCACGCTCACGCCGCGTGGCGGCTCAAGCCGAGCGATAGGCC
>JANOLY010000088.1:0-14322 GCA_031420055.1 Burkholderiales bacterium
CAGGCCATCTCGCTGGTGTTGGCTGGCGGCATCATCGGTGCGTTTGCCGGCCCCAACCTGGCGAGTGCCACCCGTGATCTGTTCATCGCCCCTTTTGCCGGCGCTTACCTGGCGTTGGTGGGCGTGGCGCTGCTGTCGTTGCTGGCGCTGTCCTTCATCCGCTTCCCGGCGCATGTGCTGCCTGTAGCCGGCGCCTCGGGCGGGCGGCCGGTGGCCGAGCTGCTGCGCCAGCCGGTGTTCTTCATTGCCGTGGCCGCGTGCTCGCTGGGCTATGGCGTGATGAACCTGCTGATGGCCGCCACGCCGATTGCCATGCGGCAATGCCAACTCCCCTTCGACCGTGCCGCGCTGGTGCTGGAGTGGCACGTGCTGGGCATGTTCGTGCCGGGCTTCTTCACCGGCAAGCTCATCAAGCGCTTTGGTGCGCTGCCGGTGATGGGCGTGGGCGCGGCATTGAACTTCGCCTGCGTGGCCGTGGCCTTGTCAGGCGTCGAGGTGATGCAGTTCCTGGTGGCGCTGTTCGTGCTGGGCGTGGGCTGGAACTTCCTCTACGTCGGCGGCACGACCTTGTTCACGCAGACCTACCGGCCCGAAGAGAAGAACCGCGCCCAGGGCGTGATGGACACCTGCGTGTTCTCGACCATGGCGCTGAGCTCGTTCTCGTCGGGCGCGCTCATCACCACGCAGGGCTGGACCTGGCTGAACCTGGGCTCGCTGGTGCCCATCACGCTGGTGTCGCTGGCGCTGATCTGGCTGGCCTTCAACGGCGCGCACCGCAGGGCGCAGCCGCCGGGTTGACCCGCGCCGGGCGATCAGTTGTCGCCGGCGCCCAGCTTGTCGAGCAGGCTGTTGAGCTCGTCCAGCGAACCGAAGCCGATGGCGATTTCGCCCTGCTCGCCGCGCCGCGTGCGGCGCAGGATGCGGATGTCCACCGGTGCCGTCAGCACGTCGGCCAGGCGCGCTTCCAGGCGCAGGATGTCGCGCGGCTTGTCGGACTTGGTACGCGCGGGCTCATTCGCGCCCCCGGCCAGCGCGCGCGCGACCAGGCGTTCGGCCTCGCGCACGCTGAGCTTGCGCGCTGCGATCTCGTGCGCAGACATCACCTGCTGCGCCGCCGGCAACGCCAGCAGGGCGCGCGCGTGGCCCATGTCCAGGTCGCCGGCCATCAGCATCTGCTGCACCGGCTCGGCCAGGTTCAGCAGCCGCAGCAGGTTGCTGGCGGCGCTGCGTGAACGGCCCACCGCTTGCGCGGCCTGCTCGTGCGTGAGCTTGAATTCGCTGACCAGGCGCTGCAGGCCTTGTGCTTCTTCCAGCGGGTTCAAGTCCTCGCGCTGGATGTTTTCGATCAGCGCCATCACGGCCGCAGCCTCGTCGGCGACGGGCTTGACCAGCACCGGCACCACATCCAAACCGGCCAGGCGCGCGGCGCGGAAACGGCGCTCGCCGGCGATGATTTCGTAGTCCCCGCTTTGCAGCGGGCGCACCAGGATGGGCTGGATCACGCCCTGGCTGCGGATGCTCTCGGCCAGCTCGTACAGCGAGCCTTCGTCCATGCGCGTGCGCGGCTGGTAGCGCCCGGGCTGCAGGCGCGACAGCGCCAGCGTGGTCGGTTCACCGGGCGCGGCTGGCGCTTCGCTGACCTTGGGGCCGAGCAGGGCTTCCAGGCCGAGGCCCAGGCCCTTGGGTTTTTTTGTCACCATGCGGGCATTGTCCACGAGCGTCGGCTGCGCCCCGACGCTGGCGCGCGGCGGCGCCTGTCAGCGCTGTGTCGCACCCCACCCTTGCAGCCAGACCACGCCTTCGGGCCAGTCGCCCAGGCGCGAATCGCCGTTGAGGTGGCCGCGCGGTCCGGCACACGTCGCCGCGGCACCCCACGACGCCGCCATGCCCAGGGCGCGCTCGGCACTGCAGTAGGGGTCGTCTTCGCTGTAGACCACGCGGGCCGCGAAAGGCAGCGGTGTGCGGTGGATGGGCCGCCACGGCCACAACTGCGGCGCCAGGTCGTCGCGCTCCACGTCGGGCGGTGCCACGAGCAGCGCGCCCTGCACACGCGCCGTGTGGCGCGAATGTGCGGCCCAGGCGGCCACGAGCTGGCAGCCCAGGCTGTGCGCCACCAACACCGCCGGGCTGTCGGCGGCCAGCAGAACCTCGTCAAGCCGCGCCATCCAGTCGCCGCGGCGCGGCCACAGCCAGTCGGCCTGCTCAACCCGCTCGAAGCCGTGCAGCGCCTCCCAGCGGGTCTGCCAATGGCTGGGGCCGGAATTCAACCAGCCGGGCAAGATCAGGACGCGGGTAGGCTGGATCATCGGCTTGGCTTATTCTTGAAGGCGCCGCTCGAACGAGAGCGGCTGCATTTTTGCGCAAGAGGCCCCCGCAATGACCCACACCGTATTTGTCGACGGCCAGGAAGGCACCACCGGCTTGCGCATCCACGAGATGCTGGCCCGGCGCGACGACATCGAAGTCCTGCGCATCGCCAGCGACCGCCGCAAGGACACCGCCGAACGCGCGCGCTTGCTCAACGCGGCCGATGTCGCCTTCCTGTGCCTGCCCGACACCGCCGCGCGCGAGGCGGTGGCGCTGGTCAGCAATCCGTCCACCTGCATCATCGACGCCAGCACCGCCCACCGCACCGCGCCCGGCTGGGTCTTCGGCCTGCCCGAACTGGCACCCGGCCAACGCGCCTTGCTGCGCGGCACCAAGCGCATTTCCAACCCGGGCTGCCATGCCAGCGCCTTCATCTTGCTGCTGCGGCCGCTGGTCGATGCCGGCCTGGTGCCGGCAGGCCACACCGTGTCGGCCACTTCCATCACCGGCTACTCGGGCGGCGGCAAGAAGATGATCGAGCAGTACCAAGCTGGTGGTGAGCCGGCGCTCACATCGCCGCGCCCCTATGCACTGTCTATGCACCACAAGCATGTGCCCGAGATGATGGCGCACACCGGGCTGTCGGTGGCGCCCATCTTCATGCCCATCCTGGGCAACTTCTACAAGGGGCTGGCAGTGAGCATGCCGCTGCCGCTGGCCGCCCTGGGCACCACCGCCGAGGCGGTGCACGCTGCCTTGGTGTCGCGCTACGCCGGCGAGGCCTTCGTTCGCGTGATGCCACTGCGCGACCCGGCCACGCTGGAACAAGGCGGCTTTGACGTGCAGGCCTGCAACGACAGCAACCGGGTCGAGATTTTCGTCTTTGCCAACGACACCCAGGCCATCTTGTTGGCGCGGCTGGACAACTTGGGCAAAGGCGCCAGCGGCGCTGCGGTGCAGGCCATGAACGTGCACCTGGGGCTGGACGAAGGCCTGGGGCTGTAGCCACAGCACCCGTTATTCACGCCGCCCAGCGCCGCGCGGGTCAGCCCGGCGGCTGCCGGTAGTGGTAGCCGTAGCCATTCACAAAGCCCAGGTGACGGTACACGCGCAACGCGGCATCGTTGTCAGCGGCCACTTGAAGATAAGCGACTGCTGCACCTTCATTGGCGGATTCAATAAGCATGCGCTCACATAGCAGCGTCGCGAGGCCGCGGCCGCGGGCCAAGGGATCGGTGAAAACGTCGTACAACCCGACGAACCGGCCTTCGCGTGCGAACTGCCCGCAGGCCCGCACCCGCGATGTGGCGGCGTCGCGCAGCACAAAGCCGCGGTAAGGCACCGGCGAGTGGGCCAGGCGGTGTGCGTGCCCGGCCTGCTGCTCAGGCGGCGATTCACGCAAGGCACCCACGGTCTGGGCGAAGGCTTCGCCGTCCAGCCGCTCGAAGTTCAGGCCTGGCGGGAGGGGCTCCAGCGATTGCGTTTGCTTCAGCGTTTGCGGCATGGTCTTGACCATCACTTGCGTCGGGTCCAGCACCGTGTAGCCCAGGGCGGCGAGTTGGGCGTCCAGGTCCGCCGGCTGGGTGAAGCGGGTGATGCGCAGCAACAAGGGCAGCCCGGCCTCGGCAAAGGCTTCGCCCGCCAAGGCCAGCTTGTCGGCCAGCGGCCGCCGGCCGCCGGCCAGGGCGTTGATGCACCGCGCCCGGCGCGCCTTGCCCGGCGCCAGGCGAACCAGCCAGCCGTCCAGCCAGCGCTGCTGCGGCGGGGCGCTGGCGTTCAGGCCGGCGTCTTCGATGCGCGACAGCAGCACGTCATCGAAAGGCGAAGGCGGCGCGGCGAGCGTTGGCGCCGTCATCCGTGGCGCTGCACGACCTCGCGTGCAAATTCGACAAAGGCCTGCGCGCCCTTGGAGCCCGGGTCGAAGACCACGCCGGGCAGGCCGTAGCTGGGCGCCTCGGCCAGCCGCACGTTACGCGGGATGACGGTGTTGAAGACCTTGCCGCCGAAGTGCGCCGTGAGCTGTTCACTGACCTGCTGCTGCAGGGTGATGCGCGCGTCGAACATCACGCGCAGCAGGCCGATGATGAGCAGCTCCGGGTTGAGGTTGGCGTGCACCTGCTTGATGGTGTTGACCAGATCCGACAAGCCTTCCAGCGCGAAGTACTCGCATTGCATGGGCACCAGCACGCCGTGTGCCGCGCACAGGCCGTTGAGCGTGAGCATGCTCAGCGAGGGCGGGCAGTCGATGAGCACGAAGTCGTACTCGTCGCGCACCGCGTGCAGCGCCGCCTTGAGCCGGCGCTCGCGGCGTTCCTGGCCGACCAGTTCCACCTCGGCGCCGACCAGTTCGCGGTTGGCACCCAGCACGTCGTAGCCGGCCTTGGCCGCGCGCTGGCGAGCCTCGGTGATCGTCGCCGACTCCAGCAGCACGTCGTAGACGCTGAGTTCAAGCTTGCGCTTGTCGATGCCCGAACCCATGGTGGCATTGCCCTGGGGGTCCAGGTCGACGACCAACACACGCTGGCCCAGTTGCGCCAGACCGGCGGCCAGGTTGACGGTGGTGGTGGTCTTGCCGACGCCGCCTTTCTGGTTGGCGACGCAGAAGATGCGAAGGCTCATGCCGGGCCCCTGTCCATCACTGCGTCCCCAGTCGGATGCCAAAGCCCACCAGGCACACGCCGGCCAGTCTTTCCAGCCCACGCGCGAGCTTTTGATGTGCCCGCACCTGGGCGCTGACGGCCTGGGCGAAGGCGCACAACAACAGGCCATAGACGGCGGTGATGACGGCGATCGTCACGGCCATCGCGCCAAAGGTGACCGCGCCGCGGTGCGTGGCGGGATCGATAAACAGCGGGAAGAAGGCCATGTAAAACACGATGGCCTTGGGGTTGAGCAAGGTGATGAAAAACGCCTGGCGGGCGTAGTGCCGCGGCTCGATATGGATGGGCCTGGCGCTGCCGCGCTTGGCGAAGACCAGCTTCAGCCCCAGCCACACCAGGTAAGCCGCGCCGCCGTACTGCACGGCCTGAAACACCAGCGGGTTGGCCGCCAGCAAGGCCGCCACGCCGGCCACGGCCAGCCACAGTAGCACCTGGTCGCCGACGATCACGCCCAGCACCGCCGCAGCGCCAGCGCGCAGTCCGCCTTTGCCCGTGGACGTGATGAGCGCGAAGGTGCCTGGCCCCGGCAGGGCCAGAAACAGCACGATGGCGGCGCAAAACGCGCCGTAGTCGGCAATGCCGAGCATGGGGATTCTCCAGGGCGGGGCGGGGACAGAGGGGGGCGTCAGCGGGGTGCGTCGGCGGCGGCAGTGTGCGGATGGGCTTGCCAGGCAGCCAGGTCAAAGCCCTGCTGGACGAGGCGGGAGCGTATCGCAGTTTCATCGGCCGCCGACAGCTGCGGCGCATGCGCCAGCACCCACAGGACCTTGCGGATGGCCTCGCTGACGACGGCGTAGCGGCCATCGTCGGCGCGCTGGATGACCCAATAGTCGCCCCAGATCGGCAGCCAGCGCAGGGCGCGCGGCAAAAAGCTCACCTCCAGGCGCGCCGGTTCCAGCCGGTCGCCGGTCAGCACCGAGCCCGCCGGGCGCGCCAGGCCGATCACATCGTCGATGCGCCCGTCAGCCAGCCGGCAGCGGTTGAGCACCTCGACGCCCTCGGGCACACGCCGGTAGGTGGCGGTGGCGTCGCGTACACATTGCTTCTGGAAGCGGTTCGGGAACCAGGCCACCTGGTACCAGGTGCCCATGTAGCCGGGCACGTCCAGGCTGGGCAGGGCAGGCAGTCGCGCTGGCGGCGCGGCAGGCGCTGCTTGCGCCAGTGCGGCGCCGGCCCAGATCATGGCCGTGCAAGCCGTCGCCGCCAGGCGCGCCAGCGTGCCGTGGCTGTGGCTGTGGCTGTGGCTGTGGCTGTGGCTGTGGCTGTGGCTGTGGCTGTGGCTGTCGCTGTCACTGTCACTGTCGCTGTCACTGTGGCCGGCCGGGTGGGATGTGCTGGTTCGGTGGGTCATCAAGTCTTTCGAAGTCGCATCCAGACCAGGCAGCGCTGGGCGTCGAGCTGCGGAACTTGCAGCGGTTCCACGTGAAACACCTCCACGTCGGCGGGCAGGGCGGCCATCTCCGTGTCCGGGCGCTGGCCCTTCATGGCCAGCCACACACCACCTTCGGCCAGCAGCGGCCGGCTCAGGCTGACAAAGTCGGCCAGCGACGCAAAGGCGCGTGCGGTCACCACGTCAAAGGGCGCAGCGCGCAGGCTCTCGACCCGGGCATGCGCCGCGTGCAGGTTCTTCAGGCCCAGGTCGCCCGCCACCTGGCGCACGAAGGCCGCCTTCTTGCCCACGGTGTCGACACAGGTCACGTCACAGCCCGGCAGCATGATGGCGATGACCACGCCCGGCAGGCCGCCGCCACTGCCCACGTCAAGCACCCGGCCCTGCATGCCGTGGCGCACCAGGGCGGGGATGACGGCCAGGCAATCGGCCAGATGCTGGGTGCGCATGGCGGCCGGGTCGCGCACGGAGCTCAGGTTGTAGACCCCGTTCCAACGTGCCAAGAGGTCCATGAACCCATGCAGCGCCTGCGTCTGTTCTTCTGTCGGTGCCAGCCCCAGCGGATGGCAGATCGACCCGAACTCATCGGCGGGGTCGGCGTCAGGGTCCCCGCCGGGCGGCGCGATGCCCAAGCCCGTCAAGCCGCTTCGCCCTGCACAAAGCCCTTGAAGCGGCCCTTCTTCAGATGCACCAGTAGCAAGGAGATCGCAGCCGGCGTCACGCCCGACATGCGCGAGGCCTGGCCCAGCGTGGCCGGGCGCAGCCGGCTCAGGGTCTGGCGCACCTCGAAACTCAGCGCCGGCACCTGGGCGTAATCCAACTCAGGCGGCAGCTTCAGGCCCTCAAACGCCGAGGCGCGCTCGACCTCGCCGATCTGCTTGTCGATGTAGCCGGCGTAGCGAATGCTGATTTCCGCCTGCTCGATCACCGCGTCGGCCTCGCTGGCGCCGAATTCCGCCCGCAACGTTTCACGTGAAACAGCGTCGGGCGCTTGCGCGACGGCGGCCAGTGCCCAGGCCTGGTCGAAGCCCACACCGGGGCGGCGCAGCAAGTCCGCCAGCGCGTATTCATGCTCCAGCGCCTTGCCCAGCAGCCGCTCGGCGTCGGCCGCGGGCACGGTGGCGGGGCGCACCCAGGTGGTGCGCAGGCGCTGCAGTTCGCGCTCCAGCCGCTCGCGCTTCAGGCTGAAGGTGGCCCAGCGGCGGTCGCCCACCAGGCCCAGGGTGCGGCCGGCTTCGGTGAGGCGCAGGTCGGCGTTGTCCTCGCGCAGCTGCAAGCGGAACTCGGCGCGGCTGGTGAACATGCGGTAGGGCTCGGTCACGCCCTTGGTGACGAGGTCGTCCACCAGCACGCCCAGGTAGGCCTGGTCTCGCCGCGGCAGCCAGGGATCGCGCCCCAGGACTTGCAGCGCGGCGTTGACGCCGGCGTACAGGCCTTGCGCCGCCGCTTCCTCGTAGCCCGTGGTGCCGTTGATCTGACCGGCAAAGAACAGGCCTTGCAGCTGGCGTGTCTCGAAGCTGGGCCGCAGCTCGCGCGGGTCGAAGTAGTCGTACTCGATGGCATAGCCCGGGCGCAGGATGTGCGCGCGCTCCAGGCCCTGCATGGACTGCACGGCGGCGATCTGGATGTCGAACGGCAACGAGGTGGAGATGCCGTTGGGATAGAACTCGTGCGTGCTCAGGCCCTCGGGTTCCAGGAAGATCTGGTGCGCGTCCTTGTCGGCGAAGCGACTGACCTTGTCTTCGATGCTGGGACAGTAGCGCGGGCCCACACCTTCGATGACGCCGGTGAACATGGGGCTGCGGTCAAAGCCGCTCTTGATGATGTCGTGCGTGCGCTGGTTGGTGTGGGTGATCCAGCACGGCACCTGGCGCGGGTGCTGCTCGGCGCGGCCCAGAAAGCTGAAGACCGGCACCGGGTGAAGTGCCGGCGTGCCGTCGGCGGCCGGCACGCCGTCGCCGGGCTGTTCTTGCAGCCGCGTGAAGTCGATCGAGCGGCCGTCGATGCGCGGCGGCGTGCCGGTCTTCAAGCGCCCCTGCGGCAGCTTCAGCTCTTTCAGCCGCGCCGACAGGCTCAGCGCTGGCGGGTCACCGGCGCGGCCGGCACTGTAGTTCTGCAGGCCGACGTGGATGCGCCCGTCCAGGAAGGTGCCTGCGGTCAGCACCACGCTGCGACCACGAAAACGCACGCCGGCCTGGGTGACAGCGCCCACCACGCGATCGCCCTCCAACATCAGGTCGTCCACCGCCTGCTGGAACAGCCACAGATTCGGCTGGTTCTCCAGCCGCTGGCGGATCGCGGCGCGGTACAGCACGCGGTCGGCCTGGGCGCGCGTGGCACGAACGGCCGGGCCTTTGCTGCTCTTGAGGATGCGGAACTGGATGCCGGCTTCGTCAGTCGCTTCGGCCATGGCGCCGCCCAGGGCGTCGATTTCCTTGACCAGATGGCCCTTGCCGATGCCGCCGATCGACGGGTTGCAGCTCATCTGCCCCAGGGTCTCGATGTTGTGCGTGAGCAGCAAGGTCGCACAGCCCATGCGGGCCGCAGCCAGGGCGGCTTCGGTGCCGGCGTGGCCGCCGCCGACGACGATCACATCAAATTCTTGAGGGTGCAGCATGAGGGCCTGATTCTACGAAGCCGCTGGTGTGATGCACCTGTGTTCGCGCCGGTGTGCCTGCCCCGGTCACCGCAGCCCGCAGGGCCTGCTGCGCCAAGCGCTGCCGTAGCATCCAGGCGCATGAACTGCCGTCCGGCCTGTGGCGCGTGCTGCACGGCGCCCTCCATCAGCTCAGCCATTCCCGGCATGCCGCACGGCAAGCCGGCCGGCGTGCGCTGTGTGCAGCTCGACGAGGCCGAGCGCTGCCGCCTGTTCGGCCAGCCCGAGCGGCCGGCGGTGTGTTGGTCACTGCGCCCCACGGCCGAGATGTGCGGCAGCCAGCGCAGCCACGCCATGACCTGGCTGGCCGGGCTGGAAGCACGCACGGCACCCAGCGGCCCGCCCCACCCGGCCCGCTGAAGCCGGCGCCCTCACGGCATCGGCGCTGTGCCGCCCACGCTGCGCAGGTCTTGCGCGACGCGGCCTTCGTGCAGGGAAATCACCCGGCTCGCCGAGGCGATGGTTTCCGGCCGGTGCGCCACGATCACGCGCGTCAGCGCCAACTGGCGCACGGCCTGGTTCACCATGCGTTCGCGGTCCACGTCCAGCGAGCTCGTGGCCTCGTCCAGCAACAGCACCTGGGGCCGCTTGTACAGCGCACGGGCCAGCAGCAGGCGTTGTGTTTGGCCGCCTGACAAGGCTGAACCGAGGTCGCCTATCAATGTCTGGTAACCCATAGGCAACACCTGTATGTCGTCATGGATGGCGGCCACGCCGGCGCATTGCTCGAGCCAGGCGCTGTCGGGCTGCGGGCTGAAGAAACTGATGTTGTCGGCGATGGAGCCCGTGAACAGCGTGTCGTCTTGCATCACCGCGCCCACCTGGTCACGCCAGGCGCGCAGCCCCAGCTGCTCCAGTGGCCGCCCGCCCACCAGCACCTGGCCTTCGGTGGGCGCATGCACACCCAGCATCAGCTTGATCAGCGTGGTCTTGCCGCAGCCCGAGGGCCCGACGATGGCCACCGACTCGCCGGCCTCGATCTTCAGGTTCACACCGCGCAAAACCTCGGGCTCGCCGTCGGCGTATCGAAAGCTCACGTTGCGCAGCTCGATGCTGCCGGACAGGGCGCCCTCGTGGCCGCGCGCGGAGTCGGCCTCGGGCGCGGTCAGCACGATGTCGGCCAGCCGTTCGCCCTGCAGCTTGAGCATACCCAGCTCGACCAGCTTGTCGATCAGCCCGCTGACGCGCAGGGCAAAGGTCTCCTTATAGGCGAAGAACGCGAACAACATGCCCAGGCTGAACTGGCGGTCCAGCACCAGCAGGGCGCCCAGCCAGATCACCGCCACGCGCTCCAGGCCGAACAGCAGCCGGTGCAGCACCGAAAACCACAGCTCCAGCTGACGCACCGTGATCTGCGCATTCATCGTGCGCACCACCAGGCTGGCGAAGCGGCTGCCGCGGTCGCCCTGGGCGTTGAACAGCTTGATCGACTGCACGCCGCGCAGCGACTCCAGAAAGTGGCTGCCCTGGCGCGCCTCGTGCACCAGCGCCTCTTCACTGGCTTGGCGCAGTCGGCCGAAGAAGGCCCAGCGCAGCAGCGCATACAGCGCCACGGCCGCCAGCGCCACCAGCGTGAGCGGCACGCTGTACAGCAGCATCATGGTCAGGGTCAGCAGCACCAGCAGGCCGTCGAGAAAGGTTTCGATGAAGCTGGTGGTCAACGTCTTCTGGATCTGCTGCACCGCGCCGAAGCGCGACCAGATGTCGCCCATGTGGCGCTTCTCGAACCACGCCACCGGCAGGCGCAGCAGGTGTGCAAACACATTCACCAGCCACTGCTGATTGAGCATGGCCGACAGCACCAGCACCGCCCACGCGCGCGCCGCCGCCGTGGCCGCTTGCACCAGCACCAGTAGGCCAAAGCCGATGCCCAG
Organism: Burkholderiales bacterium; assembly: GCA_031420055.1. Lineage (GTDB taxonomy): Bacteria > Pseudomonadota > Gammaproteobacteria > Burkholderiales > Burkholderiaceae_C > Rubrivivax. The sequence continues at coordinate 10,888 of JANOLY010000088.1, forward strand.
GGTGACCAGCAAATCGCGGTCGGCGCCGGGCAACACGCTGTCGACCACCGCCTGCATCAGGAACGGCGTGAGCAGCACAAAGGCCTCCAGCGCCACAGCCAGCACCGCGATCTGCGCCAGCGAGCGCTTCAGGCCGCTCACGGGCCCCAGTAGCTGGCGCAGCGTCACCCGCGGCCGCGGCGCTGCTGGCGCAAAGCCGGGCTGAGGTTGCAGCTCCAGCGCCACGCCCGTGAAACGTTGCGACAATTCGGCCGCCTTCACCTGCCGCAGGCCGAGCGCCGGGTCGTGGATCACAGCCACACCGCGGCGCATGCCGACCAGCACCACAAAATGGTTCAGGTCCCAGTGCAGGATGCAGGGCAGCGCCAGTTGCGACAGGTCGGCCGGTTCCGCGCGCAGGGCCCGGGCCCCCAGATGCAGCGCCTCGGCCATGCGCACCAGGTCGGCCATGGTCACACCGTGCTGCGAGATGGAAAAGCGCTGGCGCAGCGCGGGCAGGTCGGTGTGGTGGCCATGCGCCGAGGCGACCATGGCCAGGCAGGCCAGGCCGCATTCAGCCGCTTCGGTTTGCAGCACAACCGGCACGCGCGGGCCACCCAGGCCCAGGTGCAACCCCCCCCAGGCGGCAGTCAAAGCCGGCCCCGCAGGCCGATCAGCGGCTCGAACAGCCACTCCACCAGGCGCCGCCGCTCCAGCAGCACATCGGCCTGCAAGCGCATGCCCGGCGCCAGCTCCAGCGGCTCGGCGCCCGGGTCGGCCTGCAGCGCGACAGTGATGCGAAACAGCGGTTCGGCCAGCGCCGCCGCCGGCAGCGCCAGAGTGGCCAGCTCGCTGGCGGCCAAGGGCGTGCGCGACACCTGCAGCACCCGGCCCGGCCGATGCCCGTATTTTTGATAGGCGTAGGTATCAAAGCGCAACTGCACCTGCTGGCCAGGCCGCACAAAGCCCACCGCGCTGGACGGGGCAAACAAGTGCGCCTGCAAGGTCGAGCCCTGCGGCATCAGGCTGGCCAGGGCCGACGAGGGCGACACGCTTTGGCCGGGCTCGGCCAGCACCGCGCTCACGGTGCCGGCCTGGGGCGCGCGCACCACCAGCCGGCGGTCGGTGTCGACCTCGGCCGCCTCGCGCGACAGCACGGCCAGCTCGCGCGCTATGCCGCCCGCGGCACTCTCGGCCTGCAGCGGCAGGGCGCGCAGCTGGCCCTCGAGATCGGCCCGTTCGCGCTCGAGCGCGGCGCGCTCGCGGGCCACGGTCTGCGCCGCGGCTTGCAGCGCGAGCAGCTCTTCGTTCTTGGCCTGCACCTGGGCCGAGGCAATGAACTGCGCCGCCTCCAGCGACTGCAGGCGCTGTAGCGACTGCCGCGCCAGCGCCAGCCGGTCGCGCTGGAGCGAGGCCTCGAGGTCAGCCTGCACCAGTTCGATGGCCAGGGCCTGAAGGCGCCGCGTCAACGCCTGCTGCTGCGCCGAGCCCAGCGCCAACTGCTGCCGTGCGGCGCCTTGCAGGCTCTGCCTGCGCGCCTCAACGCTGCGCAACACCTGGGCCTGGGCGTCGGTGCCGCGCACGGGCCGCTCCAGCGCCAGCACGAAGAGCACGTCGCCCGCGGCCACGGCCTGGCCTTCGCTGATGCGCCGCTCCAGCACGGTGCCAGCGTCGGCGGGCACCAGCCGGATCAGGCCGCGGTCGGGCACCAGCGCGCCGCTGGCCGTGGCCTTGCGGGTGTACTCGGCCACCGACAGAAACACCACCACCGCGACCAAGGCCAGGGTGGCGCCGACGGTCATCACCGTCAGCGACAAGGGCCGGAGCAGCCGCACCCCGCCCAGCCAGGGCTGCTGCTGGGCTGCCAGGGCTTGCGGGCGGAAGAGCGAGGTCACCACAGCAGCCCCGGATCGGGCATCGTGAACGCCACATTCAACCGCTGCAGCCTCGGCCCCTGGCCGCCGCTGCGGCACAGGCTGAAGGGAGCCCCTGTCTGCGCGCCAAGAACGCTGGCGCGCCCGATGCTTGGTGCGGGCTGTTTACCAGCCGCCCTTGGGGGCGCCGTTCGTCGAGTCCGGCTCTGGCATGAGCCACCCACCCTTGGGGGCGCCGCCTGCCACTTGCTTGAGTTGCGACGCGTCAAAGCACTTGACGCCATGGGCAACAGACTTGGCCGTTTTTGCGGCTTGCGGGAGTAGGGCACGGAACAGGCTGCGCAGCATCGGAATCTCCATCTATGAAAGCGTGCAAGTTCGCACGTTTGCAAGGATTTAAGCAGTACCGACAGCAAGCGAAAACTGTTACCTCTTACAGGTTTTGCGAACACGCATCCGCTTCACGGGAATTCACCAGGTGGCAACAAGGCATTGTTTCCTAGTCAATCAGCCCCAAGCGCAGGGCTTTCAAGACGGCCTGATGTTTGCTCACGCAACCCAGCTTGTGCATGGCGTTGTTGATGTGCAAGACCGCCGTGCGTTCGCTGATGCCCAGCACGACTCCGACCTCCCAGGCCGTTTTCCCGTCCATGGTCCAGCGCAGGGTTTCCAGCTCACGCGGCGTCAGCGCCGGCCGCTCGGGTTGCATCGCGGCGGGAACCAGCAAACGAAGGGCGGCTTCTTGAGCGTGGACCGCGAACAGTTGCAGGTCGGCCACGATGCGCTGGAGTTCGTCGGCATCGCTCGGAAGGGCCTGGTCGCGGTCCACCCCCAACAGGAAGTGGCGCCCTTCAGGCATGTGCAAGGCCATGGCTATGCCTGTTCGGTAGCCAAACCCGGCCTGCTGCTCCCAGAGATCACCAGCACCGTTGGCAAGATAAGTGTCCTGATCCCAAATGATCGGCACGGTTTGCCGGCGGCAATGCTGCATCACCGGGTCCTGGCGTTGCAGCGTCGGGCTGCTGTAGGTGTCGGTGAAGGCCTCGGGCGTGTTATCGACGTTGATGAAATCGCTCTTACCCAGCCCGCGATCAATGATCGTGATGGCCGACACCGTCTCGAACCCCAGCCTTTGCGTGAAGCGCACGACTTCGTCGCGGAACTCGTTGCGGTCCCGCGCTTGCATCACCGACGAATAGCCACCAGGGAGCATCGGTCTCCTCACTCGACCGCAGTATCTGCCGGTGGCCCCAGGGGCCCCTGACAGGGTTTACAGCTTTCATTGCAGCGTCATTTGCCAAAAGATACAAGCATGCAAAACGCCGCTCGCCTGCACGCTTGGCCAGTTACCCCGGTCACACCCTGGTCGCTGCGCGCATGGCCGCCTTTATTGTGGCAGGCCGGAGAGCCCCCACGCCGACGCTTCGAGCACCTGGGAACGAGCGTTTCACCCTACAGCGACGCCCATGGTCCGACCGCCGGCCAGACCGTGTGGGCAGCCCACGATGACGAGGGTGAAGCCGGCATGGCCTGGGACTGGGTTCAGATCGCCCACGGCGTGGTGGCCATGGCCGACCCAATG
>JANOLY010000089.1:0-6962 GCA_031420055.1 Burkholderiales bacterium
TGGTCGGTGATGACCTCCATGCCGGCTTGCAGCGCGCCGCCGGTGATCTCGGTCATGCGGCCGTCGCTGATGCCGGGCGTGACAGCCACCGCCACCGCGGCGCCGTCGCGCAGCACCCACACCTGGCGGGCCAGCGCCGTGCTGGCCCCGGCCGCCGCCGGGCGCAGGCTGAGGTCGCTGTTGTCGACCTCAAGCTGCGTGAGGTAGGTGACGACGTTGTCGGTGATGGTCGAACCAAAGGCCACGCGCGTGACCTTGGCCGGGTACTTGCGGCCGGGGTGCGCACTGACAGTGAAGCTGGCGGGCTGGTCAACCTGGACCGAGCCGACATCGGCTTCGTCGACATACACCTGCAGGCGCAACTGCGCCAGGTCTTCGGCCAGGCTGAACAGCGTCACCGCCTGCAGCGACGCCGCCACGGCGTTGCCGGGGTCGACATTGCGCGTCAGCACCACGCCGTCGGAGGGCGCGCGGATCGACGCCTTGCTCTGGTTGATGCTGTCGGTGGAGAGCTGCGCCTGCGCCTCGGCCACGCCGGCGCGGCTGCTGGCCGCATCAGCCAGGGCGCGGTCGCGCGTGGCGCGCGCGCCGTCGAGCTCGGCCTTGGACGGCACCTTGCCGCCCGACAGCCGCGCCACTTCCTCGTAGCGGCCCAGGCTGGCCTGGGCCTCCTTGACCGTGGCCTGGCTTTGCGCCACGCGGGCGCTGGCGGCGGCCAGTGCGGCGCGCGAGCGCAGGATCTGGTCGCGCAGCTAGGCGGTGTCGAGCTCGACCAGCACCTGGCCCTTCTTCACGCGGTCGTTGACGTCGACATGGACCTTGAGCACGGTGCCCGAGAGCTCGCTGCCGATGTTCACGGTGCGCGTAGGCTGCAAGGTGCCGTTGGCGGTGACCGTGAGCGTGAGATTGCCGCGCGCCACCGTCTGCGTGGTGTAGCTCGGTGCGGCGTCGGCCGTGCGTTGCTGCTGCCACCACCACAGCCCCGCCGCGGCCACGGCCAGCAGCGCCACGGCCGCCCACGTCGCCGGGCGGCGGTACCACGCAAGCGCGGCGGGCTCGTCGAGCAGCGCGGCGGTGTCGGTCTTTGCGCTGCCGGCAACGGCGGCCGGGGCTGGGGTCGGCGGGGTGGTCGGCGGGATCATGGTGTGGTTGTTGCACGGGCCGTTGGTGCCGCGGTGAAGGTGTCGATGTCGGCGTTCCAGCCACCGCCCAGCACCTTGTACAGGCGCACATGGTCGGCGCTGAGATCGGCGCTGGCGGCAACCACACTGTCCTGCGCGTTCCGCTGGGTTTCGAGCACGGTCTGGAAGTCCACCAGGCCGCCGCTGTAGCGCTGGCGCGCCAGCAGCGCGGCGTTGGCCGCTGCATCGGCCGCACCCTGCAGGCGGGCCAGGCGCTCGCGGTCGCCACGCAGCGCGACCAGGGCGTCTTCGACATCCTTCAAGGCCGCCAACACCGCCGCCTGGTAGGCTGCCTGGGCACCCTCCAGCGCGGCCTGCTGCGCCTGCACCTGCGCGCGCGGCGCCACCATCGAACAACGGCAGCGACACACCGGCCAGGACGGCGCCGGCCAGTGTTGCGCCGCTGCCCAAGCCGGTGAGCGTCAGGGCGCTGAGCCCCAGGTTGCCGCTGAGGCGAAAGCTCGGCAGCCGGGCGGCGTCGGCCCGGGCCACCCGGGCCAGCGCCGCGCGCACCTGGCGTTCTGCGGCGCGCACATCCGGCCGCTGGCGCAGGGTCTCGGCGGGGATGGCCAGCACCAGTTCCCCCCGCGGCTGGGGCACCGGCCGGGTTTGCAGCAACGGCGCCAGCAAGGCCGCAGGCAGGCCAGCGCCGCTTCAGCCGCCGTCGACACCTGCACGTCACCCAGCGAGGCTTGGCGGGCGCGCGCCGTGGCCTGGCTGGCGTCGAGCGCGCTGCGGTTGGCGCGAAAGACATCGGGCTCCCAGCTCGCGTCCAGCCCCGCACGGAAACTGCTGCCGCTGTTGCTGTTGCTGTTGCTGTTGCCGTCACTGCGGCTGCGCTGCGCCGAGGCCGAGCCGTCCAGCGTAGGCAGCAGACCTGCGGCCGACACATCGCGCAGCGCCCGCGCCTGGCGCAACGCCGCTTGCGCACTGGCGACGCCCGTGTTGGCTTGCAGCGCCTGGCCCACTAACTGGGTCAGCAGCGGGTCGTCGAAACGCGACCACCACTGCGCGAGCAGCGTCGCACCCAGCTACGCCGTCGCCACGCTGCCCGACCAAGCCGCAGGCACTTCGACAGCGGGCCGCTGCGCAGACGGCGGCGTCAGTCCTGCGCAGCCGCCCAGCGCGAACAGCCCTACCGCAGCAGCCCAGCGGGCGGCGCCACTGCGGGCAAGGCACAGGCAGCGTTGCGGCAACATGGTTCGCGTTTGTTCTTGTCGTTCTGTAGCGTTTATTGCGCAAGGTCAAGCTTTGTCTCGCGGGGCGCAAGGACGCAGGCACAGCGTGCACCGAGGCGCCGGCGGGGTCTGTGCGACAACGAACGGTTTGTCAAGCGCAGCACCCGTGGCGCCAAAGGCCATGCAAGTGAAGTGTCCCAACGACACGCTGGAGATGCGCTGGCTGCGCATGCGCGGAAGGGTTCGTCCGCCCTACGGCTGCGGTCACTATCGCAAAAAACATCGCAAACAACTTCGCAAAAACCTTCGCAACGCGTCACTGGCGAAGAGAGTAAAGTCGTTTCATTTCAAGCACTTGCGAACGCTAGACTGTTCGCAAACATTCCCCTTGTACGACGCACCCCACCAGTTCGAACCCTTGCTGCCGACACCAGCACGGCAAGCGCCTTTGCTGGCCAAGGCCCACGACCTGGCGCGTGCCGCCACGGCATTGGCCGGGCGGCCCATTCCGGGAGAACTGCGCGGCTTGCTGCGCGCGATGAATTCGTACTACTCCAACCGCATCGAAGGCCAGCACACCCGCCCGCATGAGCTTGAAGCGGCTTTGCGCCGCGACTTTTCGACCGACTCGCGGCTGGCGACGCGCCAACGGCTGGCCATTGCACACATCGATGCCGAGGTGGCACTGGAGACACGCTATGCCGGCACCGATGGCGCCGCGCGCCTGTACACGACGCAGGCCGTGCAAGACATTCATGCCGAGCTGTTTTCCAGGCTGCCCGCGGCCGACCTGCACAGGGGCGAGGCGGTTCGCATCGAACCGGGACAGCTCAGAGACCGAGAAGTCAGCGTGGGCCAGCATGTGGCACCGCAGGCCAGCAGCCTGGGTGCTTTCCTGGACCGATGGGGCAGCTTCTATGGCGGCATTCGGCGGGGCGACGCCAGCCTGGTGGCCGTGGCCGCGGCGCACCAGCGGCTAGGTTGGATCCACCCCTTCGTTGATGGCAACGGGCGCGTGATGCGGTTGCACACGCACACGCTGCTCAGCGCGCTGGGGTACACGGGTGGGCTGTGGTCGCCGCTGCGGGGCTTTGCTCGTACAGCAGACCGCTACTACGCCCTGCTGGCCGCCGCCGACGAGCCCCGCCGCGGTGCCCTGGACGGCCGCGGCAACCTGAGCCAGAACGCGCTGGTTGACTGGACAAACTATGTGCTCGACCTGTGCCTGGACCAGGTCGGCTTCATGGGCGGCATGCTCAAGCTGGAAGACATCGAAGCGCGCATCGCCGCTTGCCTGCGCTTCGAGCAAGAAACACAGCGCAGCGGCGTGCGTATCGAAGCGCTGCGCCCGCTGCACTACCTGTTCCTGACCGGCATGGACATCGAACGCGGCGAGTTCAAGCGCATGACCGGCCTGGGCGAGCGCACCGCGGTGACGATGCTGAGCGCGCTCGTCAAACGCGGCTTGCTCAGCGGCGACACGGTGCAAGGCAGGGTGCGCTTCGGGCTGCCCCTGCACGCACTGCGTTTTTACTTTCCGGCCCTGTGGCCAGAGGCCGAGGCCGACGTCGCCTAACTGCCGAAAGAAGCGCCAATCAAAGGTGCTGCGCCAGCACCCGCGCCACATGCCAGGCTTCGCGCTGGGCGCCGTCGGCGATCTGGTGGCGGCAGCTGGTGCCGTCGGCCACGATCAAGGCATCGGGCCGTGCGCGCACCGCGGGCAGCAGGCTCAGCTCGGCCATCTGCATCGACACCTGGTGGTGCGACGCCTCGTAGCCAAAAGCGCCGGCCATGCCGCAGCACGAGCTTTCGATGCTGCCCACTTCGGCGCCTGGAATCAGGCGCAGCACGTCCAGCACTGAGGGCATGGCGCCAAAGGCTTTTTGGTGGCAGTGCCCATGCACCAGCAGCGGCTGCGTGGCCGGGCGCAACTTCAGGTGCAGGCGGCCGGCGCGTTGTTCGTGCCACAGGAACTCTTCGAACAGCAAGGCTTTGTCGGCCAGGCGCTGGGCCGGCTCGCCCAGGCCCATCACCAGCAATTCGTCGCGCAGCGTGAGCAGGCAAGAAGGTTCCAGGCCAACGATGTGAATGCCGGCCTGCACAAACGGCGCAAAGGTCTGCACCAGCGCGGCGGCGCGGGCCTTGGCCTCGGCGGCCAGGCCGGTGGCCAGCAGCGTGCGGCCGCAGCAGGGCGCGCGGCCGTCGGCTTGGGTGGCCACGTGCACGGCGTAGCCCGCGGCTTGCAGCACGCGCACGGCGTCGCTGGCGTTTTCGGTTTCGAAGTTGCCGTTGAAGGTGTCTACAAACAGCACCACGCCTTTGCCGCCGTCGTGCGCCGCGGCCAGCACCTGGTCGCGCGTGGCCAGTTGCAGTGTGGGCGCCACGGCGGCAAACGTATCGCGCCTGAAGCGCGGCAGCGAGCGCTGCGCCGACAGCCCCAACCAGCGCTGGCCCAGGGCCTTGGCGCCGGGCAGGTGCTCGCGCAGGTTGAACAGCCACGGCAGCCGGCTGGCCCGTGGGGCGATGTCGGGCAGGCGCGCCAGCAGCCGGTCGAACATGGACAGGCCGCGCTCGGCCGCGCGCTGGGCGGTGAACTCCAGCTTCATCTTGGCCATGTCCACGCCGGTGGGGCAGTCGCGCTTGCAGCCCTTGCAGCCCACGCACAGGTCCAGCGCGTCGTGCACGGCGTCTGAGGTGAAGCCGCCTTCGATCTGCCCCGACAAGGCCAGGCGCAGCGTGTTGGCGCGGCCGCGCGTGAGGTGTTGTTCGTCGCGCGTGACGCGGTAGCTGGGGCACATGGTGCCGGCGTCGAACTTGCGGCAGTGGCCGTTGTTGTTGCACATCTCCACGGCCTTGGCCAGGCCGCCGGTGTTGTCGCCGCCGCTGCCCGGCGCGCTGGTCTGCTCGGTGACGGGGTCGTTTTGCACGTTCCACGCCGACCAGTCGAACACCGGCTTGAGCGGGATGGTTTTGTAGCCCGGGGCGAAGCGAAACAGCGCTGCGTCGTCCATCTTCGGCGGGTCGATGATCTTGCCCGGGTTGAGCATGCCCGACGGGTCCAGGTGCTGCTTGATGGCGGCAAAGGCCTGGTTCAGCCGCGGGCCGAACTGCCATTCGATCCACTCGCCGCGGCACAGGCCGTCGCCATGCTCGCCGCTGTAGGCGCCCTTGAATTTGCGCACCAGGGCGCTGGCTTCTTCGGCCATGGCGCGCATCTTGTGGGCGCCGTCGCGGCGCATGTCCAGAATGGGCCGCACGTGCAGCGTGCCCACCGAGGCGTGTGCGTACCAGGTGCCGCGGCTGCCGTGGCGGCTGAAGACCTGCGTCAGCGCGTCGGTGTATTCGGCCAGGTGCTGCAACGGCACGGCGCAGTCTTCGATAAAGCTGACCGGCTTGCCGTCGCCCTTCAAGCTCATCATGATGTTCAGGCCGGCCTTGCGCACTTCCCACAGCGCTTTTTGCGGCGCTTCTTGCTCCATGCGCACGACGCAGCCGGGCAGGCCCAGGTCGCCCAGCAGCTCGACCAGGGCGTCGAGTTGGCGCAGCAAGGCGGTGCGGTCATCGCCGCTGAACTCGACGAGCAAAATCGCCGCCGGCGCACCGATCAACGCGGTTTCGATGACGGGCCTGAAGGCCGGGTTGGCGCGGCTCAACTCGATCATCGTGCGGTCGACCAGCTCCACGGCGCTGGGGCCCAGCTTGACGATGTGCTGGGCCGAATCCATGGCGCGGTAAAAGCTCTCGAAGTTCACCACGCCCAGCACCTTGGCGCGTGGCAGCGGGCTGAGCTTGAGCTTGAGCGAGCGTGTCAGCGCCAGCGTGCCCTCAGAGCCCACCAGCAGGTGCGCCAGGTTGACGCTGCCGTCTTGCGTGTAGGGCCGCTCGCTGCGCGGGTCGAAGATGTCCAGGTTGTAGCCACCCACGCGGCGCAGCACGGTGGGCCAGTGCGCGGCGATCTCTGCCTGGTGCTGCACGGCCAGGCCGCGCACAAAGTCGGCAATGGCCGTTTCGCGCGGGCCCAGCGTGGCCACGGGGCCGAAGTGCGCCAGCGTGCCGTCGGCCAGCCAGGCGCTGATGCCGGCCACGTTGTGCACCATGTTGCCGTAGGCGATGCTGCGGCTGCCGCAAGAGTTGTTGCCGGCCATGCCGCCCAGCGTGGCCTGCGCGCTGGTGGACACGTCCACCGGGAACCACAGGCCGTGCGGCTTGAGCTCGGCGTTCAGGTGGTCCAGCACCATGCCGGGCTCGACCTCGGTCGTCTGCGCCAGCGTGTCCAGGGGCAGCAGCCGGCGCAGGTGTTTGCTGGTGTCTATGACCAGCGCCGCACCCGTGGTCTGCCCGCATTGCGAGGTGCCGCCGCCGCGTGGCAGCAGCGGCACTTTGAGGTCGCGCGCAATGGCCAGGGCGGTGGCCATGTCGTCAGCGGTCTTGGGCACGAGCACGCCCAGCGGCATCTGCTGGTAGATGCTGGCGTCGGTGGCATAACGCCCGCGTGACGCGGCATCGAACATCAACTCGCCCTGCGTTTCGGCACGCAGCCGGCGTTGCAGCAGATCGGTCATGCGCACGCCCCCATGGCCAGCTGGCCGCTGTGCATCAGCTC
>JANOLY010000090.1:0-4141 GCA_031420055.1 Burkholderiales bacterium
TGCGCTCGGCCAAGTCGCCATAGCTCAGACTGCCTTGGTCGTCAATGTAGGCGGCCTTGGCCGGGCGCCCGACCTTTGATGACCCCGCCGACCTGCACACCAAGACGGGCTTGCCGCTGCTGGGAGTGGTCACCATGGTCATTAGCGACCTCGACCGCCGACGCGAGCGCATGGGCCACGTACGTTTCATCTCGGCATCGGGCAGTCTGGTCGGTCTGTTCGTTGCGGGGTTGATTGCGATGTCGCTGATGAGCAAGTATGCGGGGTGAGATCGTGAACATGGGCAGACATGTCTTGCGCACAGCCTGCACTGTGCAATCCATCGCATTGACCAGGGGCCCCCTCCGATGAGCAGCCTGATCGAACAAGCCGCCGAGCGGCTGGAGCAGCTTAGGCAGGCGGGCGTCGACCTGTCGCAGTTTGAGCCAAGCCTCCCCACCCGGGTGCCGGCGGACGCCGTCGCACCGACGGCGAGGCCGCAGGCCGTGAATGCAAGAACCGCCCCCGTGACGGTTCCGGCCGGTCTTGAAGAGTCGGGATCAGCTTCGCGTCGGGTGGAGATCGACCTCGCCCGCATGGCGGCCGTGGGGATCGTGGCCCCCAACGCACCGCGCACCCAACTGGCCGACCAGTACCGCGTGCTCAAGCGTCCACTCATCGCCAACGCGCTGGGCCGCGGGGCGGCACGTATCGAACACGCCAACCTCATCATGGTCACGAGTGCGTTGGCTGGCGAGGGCAAGAGCTTCACCTCCATCAACCTGGCCATGAGCATCGCCACCGAACTGGACCACACGGTGATGCTGGTGGACGCCGATGTCGCCAGGCCGTCGGTGCTGCGCGTGTTGGGCCTGCCGGCGGGCCCGGGGCTGCTGGACCTGCTGGAAGGCAAGGCCGACATGGCCAGTGTCTTGTTGAAGACCAATATCGACAAGCTGACCATCCTGCCCTCAGGCACGCAGCACCCCAAGGCCACCGAGCTGCTGGCCAGCGACGCGATGAAGGCACTGCTGGACGACATGGCCACGCGCTACCCCGACCGCATCATCATCTTCGATTCACCGCCCCTGCTGCTGACCACCGAGTCACGTGTTCTGGCCACCCACATGGGGCAGATCGTGGTGGTCGTCGCGGCCGGCAAGACGGCGCAGGCAACCGTGAAACAAGCCCTGTCCACCATCGAGTCCTGCCCCGTCAAGATGATGGTGCTGAACAAGTCGCGTGGCACCGTGCAAGGTGGGTATGGCTACGGTTACGGCTACGGCTACGGCTACGGTTATGGCTACGGTCAAGGGGCTGAGAGCCCCCAGCCCAAACGTGACGCGTGAGCGGCACTGTTCCCCCGCCCATGAAGGCCCAGCGCTCGTCAACAAGCCGCCGTGCGCCGACGACTCCGGCACTGTGCAGTACCGTGGGCGCGGTGCTGGCCTTGGCGTCGCTGCCGGCCCTGAGCCAGCGCGCGGCCAGCACGCCACAGCTGTTTGTGAGCTCGTCCTTCACGGCGTCTGAGACCTACTCCGACATCCAACGTGAACGCGGCTTCAGTGGCGGCGAATTCGTGACTGTGCTGACCCCAGCGGTCAGGATTTCCGGGCGTCTGGGGGCCATCGAAGGCTCTTTCGATTACTCGCTTTCGGCGCTGCATTACTCGGAGAAGTCGCAAGCCAACCGGGTGGTCAGCAACGCGCAGAACGGCTTGAACACCGCGTTCACGGTCACGGCGATCGACAACTTCGCGTTCATTGATGTGCGCGCCAGCGTCGGTCAACAACAACTGTCGCCGTTTGGCCAGCAGACTGTGGACAGCACCACGCTGGCCAATCCGAATCGCACGGAGGTGTATACGTACAGCATCTCGCCCTATGTGCGTGGTGTCGTCGATGGGGTGATGAACTACGAAGCCCGTCTGGGCGCAACGCGCACCGATGCACGAAGCTCCAGCGCGTCGGACTCAACCAGCACGACGGGATCCCTCACGCTCAGTTCGCCCAGTTCGGGGTCGGTGTTCGGCTGGGCCGTGACCGCGTTGCAGCAACAGGTGGACTTTCGGGCGGGCAGAACGACCGATTCCGACCGGCTGACTGCCACCTTGACCGCCAGGCCCGTCAACGACTTTCAGTTGTCGCTGACCGCAGGCCGTGAGTCGACCGACGTGGGCAGCGCGGGGGGCCGTCGCAGCAACAACACCTGGGGCTGGGGCGCGCGCTGGACGCCGACCGACCGCAGCAACATCAGCTACCGCAACGAGCGACGCTACTTCGGTAACTCGCATAACGTGGTCTTCGAGCACCGCATGCCGCGGTCCGTCTGGCGCTACGCCGACACGCGTGATGCCACTGGCGGGGGCGACCCGAACGGCGTGGGCCGGCCGGTGACGCTGTACGAGCTGTACTTCGCCCAGTTTGCATCGGTGCAGCCCGACCCGGTGCAGCGCGAACAGCTGGTGCTGGCGTTTCTGCGCGGCATCGGCGCCAACCCCAACGACACCGTGGGTGGTGGCCTGCTGACGACGGCGGTGACATTGCAGCGCCGACAAGACCTGTCCCTGGCGGTGCTGGGGCAGCGCACGAACCTGAATCTGCAGGCTTTCAGCACCCAGAGCCGTGTGTTGGACACGGGCACGGCAGGGCCCGCCAACGAAGCTGTCACGCAACGTGGCTACAACGGCACGGTGTCCTACCGCTTGTCGCCCACCTCGTCGCTCAGCCTGATCGGCGCGCAGCAGAAAACCTCGTCGACGGCGACCCGGCGCGGCAACGACCTCAAGTCGGCCTCAGTGAACCTCACCAGCCAGGCCTCACGCACGGCCAGCACCTCGCTCAGTGCACGCTACGCCGTGTTCAACAGCGACACCAACGCCTACCGCGACACCTCGGTGGCGGCGTCGGTGCGGTTCCAGTTCTGACGCCCGAACGACGATCTGGTGACACTGACATGAATTCACCCCCAAGCTCACTTCGTTCGCTGCCCCCCGAGGGGGCGCGTCAGTGCCTTCGGGCGGCCGGGCGCCACTGACATGTACGAATCCTTTTTCGGCCTGACCAGCAAGCCGTTCCAGCTCAACCCGGACCCGGCCTTCTACTTCGCCAGCAAGCAGCACCGGCGTGCCAAGGCCTACCTGGAGTACGGCGTGTCGCGCAACGAAGGCTTCATCGTCATCACCGGCGAGATCGGCGCCGGCAAGACCATGGTGCTGCGCTCGCTGATCGAAGGCCTGAACGGCAGCAACGTCATCACCGGGCACCTGGTGACCACCCAGCTCGGCGCCGAGGACACCCTGCGCATGGTGGGCGCGGCGTTCGGTTTTCGCGTCAAGGACGTGCCCAAGAGCGAGTTGTTGATCACCCTGGAGGCCTTCCTCATCAGCCAGACGAGCAAGGGCAAGCGCTGCCTGCTGGTGGTGGACGAGGCGCAGAACCTGACGCCGCGCGCCGTGGAAGAGCTGCGCATGCTCAGCAACTTCCAGTTCGGCAACCAGGCGCTGCTGCAGAGCTTTCTGGTCGGCCAGCCCGAGTTCCGCGAGATCCTGCAGCAGCCCGAGATGGAGCAGTTCCGCCAGCGCGTGGCCGCCACCTGCCACATCGGCCCGCTGGACGAGGATGAAACGCGCGGCTACATCGAACACCGGCTGAAGTGCGCCGGCAGCCACGGCAAGCCCACTTTCGACGCGGCTGCCTTCGATGCCATCTTCAAGGCCAGCGGCGGCATTCCGCGGCGTGTCAATTCGGTGTGTGACCGGCTGCTGCTGGCCGGCTTCCTGAGCGGCCGCACGCACATCACGGGTGATGACGTGGGCGAGGTGGTGCGCGAATTCGCCCAGGAGGCGGCCGTGCCCGCCCGCGCCCGCGCCGTGACAGCGGGGGCAGGTGCCGGCGCCGGGCGCGACGCACTGGGCGGCAAGGACGAGGCACTGGACCTCGACCTGGGGCGCATCGAGCTCGGCAACGAAGGCGCTGAAGACATGACCCGCCAGCTGGCCGCGTTGACGGCCGACCAGCGCGGTGACCAGCTGCAGCGCCTGGAGCGCAGCCTGCTGCGACTGGAGCGCATCAACGTGCAGACGCTGAACATGATGCAGAAGCTGGTCGGCGGGCTGAGGAAACCCGGGTCCGACGCCAAATGACGGCCCCCTTCGTCGGCG
>JANOLY010000091.1:0-3112 GCA_031420055.1 Burkholderiales bacterium
CAGGCCGAGCGCGCGCACGTCGATGTGCGTGACGAAGCCGTCGCGCGGCGCCGGCACCGGGCGCTGCACCGGGGCCACGGGCAGTTGTGCATCGTGCAGCATGTCGGCCGGGCCGCCCAAGCCTGCGACCATGTGTGCAAAACGTTCGGCCGCCTCGCCGCTGATCAGGGCGTGTTCAGCGCGGGCCAGGCCGGCGTCGCGCGTGGCCGACAGCCCGGCCAGGTGCAGGGCCTCGGCCGCCAGCGCCAACGTCAGCTCGCGCAAGCGGGGTTCAGCCGCGGTGCCGGTGAGGAAGTCGATGGCCTCGCGCGTTTCCAGCGCGTTGCCAGCACTCCAGCCCAGCACCTGGTTCATGTCGGTGATGAGCGCGCGCGCCGGCAGCCCCGCGCCGCGCGCCACCGTCACCAGGCTGGTAGCGAGCTCGCGCGCCTGCGCCAAGGTGGGCGTGAAGGCGCCGCTGCCGACCTTCACGTCGAGCACCAGCGCTTGCAGGCCCGCGGCGAGCTTCTTGCTGAGGATGCTGGCGGTGATGAGCGGCACGCTTTCCACCGTGGCCGTCACGTCGCGGATGGCGTACAGCCGCCGGTCGGCCGGGGCCAGGTTGGCGCTGGCGCCGACGATGGCGCAGCCCGCCGTGCGCAGCGTGGCCAGCAGTGTGTCGCGGCGGGGGTCGGTGTTGTAGCCGGGCAGGGCTTCGAGCTTGTCCAGCGTGCCGCCGGTGTGGCCCAGGCCGCGGCCGCTGATCATGGGCACCACCGCGCCGCAAGCCGCGAGGATGGGCGCCAGCATCAGGCTGACCTTGTCACCCACGCCGCCGGTGCTGTGCTTGTCCAGGGTGGGGCCGTGCAGACCCGCGTCGCGCCAGTCCAGGACCTCGCCTGAATGCAGCATGGCGCGTGTGAGGGCCACAGTCTGTTCGGTGCCCAAGCCGCGCAGCACGATGGCCATGGCGAGTGCTGCGGCCTGGCTGTCGCTCCAACTGCCGTCGACCAGGCCGCGCACAAAGGCCTCGATCATCGGGGGCGTGAGGGCACCACCGTCGCGCTGGGTGCGGATGATCTCGGTGGCGCTGGGCTCAGGCCTGATGGACATCGGTTTGTGAAAAGTCGTTACCCGTGAAGAGCAGCGCTTCGCCCCGGCGCATCGCCAGAGCGTAGGCAAAACAATCACCAAAGTTCAAGCCGGCGGGATGCTGCCCCTTGCCAAAGCGTTGCCAAGCATCGAAGGCGGTTTGCACCAACTCTGTATCCGCCGGCGCGATCAGCACAGAGCTGTCGATGACCACGCTCAGCCCGTCAACCCGTCGCTGCCCAGCCCGAGGATCTCGGCCTCAGATCGCGCATCCACGACCGGGATGCCGGCGGTGCGCACCGCAATCGCACGGATGCGGGCCAGGCGCTGGTCGGCATCGGAGGGGCTGGCCGTGCGGCCCCTCAAAGCGCCCAGTTGAAGGATGACTTCCTGGTTGAGCGAACGGCGGTGTGCTCCGGCCTGCTGCTTCAACCACAGGTGCAGGTCTGCCGGCACGTCACGCAGGGTCAGGTTCGGCATGAGGCTTGGGATGGTGTCAAAGTGACATCACTGTAGCGGTGTCTTGGCGTCAGAAGCTGCTGTGTGCGGATGACTCCGCTGGCGCCGGGTGCCCTGTTCACCGCCGCTGCACCTCGTTGCCGGGCTCGAAGTCGGCCACCTTGACGGGGCTGCGCCGCGCGATGAATTCGCGCAGCGCGTCGGCATCGACATACCCGGTGTTGACGTAGCCCGGGTGCTTGTCCAGCGGCGGATAGCTGTCGCCGCCGCTGGCGGTGAAGTGGTTGATCACCAGCCGGTACTCGCGATCGGGCGCGATGGGCTGGTCCTGCACACGCGCATGGACCAGCACGCCGGCTTCGATCACCATCTGCAGGCCCCAGGTTTGCGGGAAGCCGCCTGCGCCAGGCGTCATGCGCGCTGCGGCCTGCAGCCAGGCGAGCAGGTCGGTGCCACGCATCGTCACCACCGCGAGCTGGTTGCCGAAGGGCTGCACGAGCAGCACGTCGCGGTACGTCACCGCGCCCTCGGGCAGCGAGTCGCGCAGCCCGCCCGCATTCATCACCGCCAGGTCGGCGCCGACCTTTGCCGCCATCGCCTGGGCCACCAACCGGCCCAGCGCGTTGGGACGCATGCGAACGCCGCCGCGGTCGCCGTCGAACAGGCCCACGGTCTGGCCCACGGGCGCGGACAGGCCCACCTGGCCCTTGTCCTGGAAGGGCTGCAGAAAGCTGCGCAGGGCAGCGTCTTCGGGGATGGGCGCGGTGTAGGGGACACGCGTGCCGTCAGCCAGGCGGCGTTTGAGGTTGATGGGGACGAGCTCGTACTTCAGCAGCTTGAACTCGCCGCCGCGCAGTTCGAAGTCGGCGCGGCCCACAAACTTGCCCCACTCGTGGGCCTGCACGATCCAGGTGCCGTTGCGGCGGTCGGGCGTGCAGGGCTCGCCGGGCAGGTAGGCCGCGTTTCGCAAGTCCATCATCGGCGCGCACACCGGCGCCTGGCTGTGGCCGCCGACGATGAGATCGAAGCCCCGGCCTGGCGCCGTGGCCTGCGCCAACTGGACATCACCCGGTGCATTCACGCCGCGCACGGTGTCGTTGGCAAAGTGGCCCATGTGGGTGGCGGCAATCACCACATCAGCCTTGGCGCGCAGCTGGGGCAGCAAGGCGATGGCCTCGGGGATGGGCTTGCGGAACTCGATGCCCACGATCATGGCCGGCAGCGAGGTTCGCTGCGTGTCGTCGGTGGTCAGCCCCATCACCGCGATCTTGTAGCCGCCGCGCTCGAAGAGGGCGTAGGGCGGGAACATGCGCTTGCCGTCCTGGTAGATGTTGGCCGACAGCAGGGGGAAGTTGATCCACTGGCGCTGTTTGGCCAGCACCGCAGGGCCTTTGTCGAATTCGTGGTTGCCCACAGCCGCGGCGTCGTAGCCGATCAGGCTCATGCCCTTGAAGTCGGGCTCGGCGTCTTGCAGGTCGGACTCGGGCACGCCGGTGTTGATGTCGCCACCGTCCAGCAGCAGGCTGTGGCCGCCGGCGGCGGCCACCTCGGCGCGGATTCGGTCGACCAGCGTCTTGCGCGC
>JANOLY010000092.1:0-3291 GCA_031420055.1 Burkholderiales bacterium
GATCTTCAGGTGCGGTGTGCTGATGGCCACCTTCACGCCCTGCTGCTCTTTCTGGAACTCGTAGTGGTGGCCGTGCAGCCATTCGGTGTGCACGGGGTCCAGCGAGTTCTCCATGATCTGCAGCCAGTTCACGGGCAGCAGCGCGCGGCCCATGATGCGGATGGCGCCTTCGGCCACCAGCGCGTCAAAGCGCGGCAGCAGCGGCGCGGGCTTCTCAGCCGTCACCGGGCCCATGTAGGTCCACAGCACGCCGCCCAGTTCCTGCACCGGGTAGGCGTCGGTGCCCACGCGCTCGCGAAAGCTGGCGTTGTCGGCCTCAAACGGCTGGTGCAGGCAGGCACCCGTGGTGCTGAATTCCCAACCGTGGTACGGGCAGCGTATGCCGCGCTCGGTGGGAATGCCGTGCAGGAAGCTGGCGCGCCGGTGCGGGCATTGCTCGGCAATCAGGCCCAGCGCGCCGGTGCGCGTGCGAAACAGAATCAGGTCTTCGCCGAGCAGGCGCACCTTCATCGTCCACTGGTCCTTCATCTCGATGGCCGCGGCAAACGGCTGCCAGTAGCGGCGCATCAGCTCGCCCATCGGTGTGCCGCGGCCCACCCGGGTGAGGTCGCGGTTGTGTTCGGCGCTTTCCATGGTGTTCCTGGTGTGAGGCTGGACGCAATCCGCTCGTTCCATCTAAAGGAACTGTGGTCTGCATAGAAGATCGACGAATCGTCGCGGCCCACTGTCCGGCTGTCAACTGCCGGCGCTCAGGGTTTACCCGCGCCCGGGGCCGGCATCGCGCCGACAGTGACAATCGCACGCTGTCCAGCTCAGCCCCCACAGAACCCTTGCCCAAGACCGGCCGCAACGAGCCCTGCCCCTGCGGTAGCGGCCGCAAATTCAAGTTCTGCCACGGCGCCCTGGCCGTGCACGTGGCTGCGCCCGCGGCCCAAGCGCCGGCCAAAGCGGCGCGCGAATGCGGCCCCTGCACGGCCTGCTGCGAGGGCTGGGCAGAAGGCGAGATCCGCGGCCACCGCATGCACCCGGGCCAGCCCTGCCACTTTCTGGCGCCACCGGCCGAGCGCGACGCCGCCACCAGCCCTTGCCGCATCTACGACGAACGCCCCGAGTCACCCTGCCGGCGCTTCATCTGCGGCTGGCGCGCCGCGAACAGCCCCTTCCCCGAGGACTTCCGCCCCGACCGCGCGGGCGTCATCCTGGTGGCCACGCCATGGCGTGACAAGCCGGCGTGGATACTGCTGCCGGCCGGGCAAGACGCCCCGCCCGCCATGCTGGCCTGGATGCAACAGCACGCCCAGGCCACCGGCCAGCCGTTCTATTACACGCAAGGCGGTGAACGCCTGGGCTACGGCCCGGCGCTGTTCCAGCAGGACATGCTGGCCAAGTTGCAGCGCGGCGAGAATCTCTGGTAGAGGGCGGCGTTCACCACAGCGCAGAACACCGGCCGCCGTCCGTTTGCCGCGCGCGGATGAAGCAGTCACCGCTCCTCACGCGTACTCCACAGGCGAACGATGAAGATGGTGTCGCCCTCAATCGCGTAGCGGATTTCGTATTGCCCGGCGATCAATCGGCGCACTTCCTCAGGGCTGAACTCTTCCAGGCGAAGCCCCAGGCGGGGATTGTCAGGCAGCAGTTTTACGGCGTTGGTTATCGTCAGAACCGCTCGTGCTGCCGCCTGTGGATTCACGTCTGCCAGAAACGAATGCAGTCTCGCAAGATCCCCAAGGGCCTTGCTTTTCCACTTCAAACGCACTTGGGCACCGATTGCGGCTTTGGCGTTGCCAAACTTTCCGCCCACGCTTGAACTTCCGCGTGATCGACAGACTTTGCATCGGCCAAGCCATCCAGCGTAAGTCGGTAGCGCTCTTCCTCCAACTCTACCCAGGCGGTGAGCGCCTGTTTCACAACCCAGCCGCGCGAGCGGTCAAGTCGATGGGCCAAGCTGTCCACCCTTTCGGCAAGCGGTGCGGGAACGTGTGCGGTCAAGACGCGCGAGTCAGGTGATGGCATACAAATCTCTCCTAATCACTTTCAATCATGGCACGTTCAAAGGCGAATGGGCAAGTGAATTCGTCAGGCCGGACGGGCAATCTGAAATCCGCTAGGCGCGGTCTTCTTGGCCCTGACGCGGCTCAGCCCGCGCCCGCGGTGCACCCGTCCAGGCCCGCTTGCAGCGCCACCGCATCCAGCCGGCGGCCGATGAAGACCAGGCGGCTGCAGCGCTCCTCGCCCACGCGCCAGGGCCGCTGCCAGTCGCCTTCCAGCACGCTGTGCACAGCCTGAAAAACCATTCGCCGCGTGTCGCCAGCGACATCGACGATGCCCTTGGCGCGCAGGATGTCTGCGCCCTGCGCGGCGACAAGTTGCGCCAGCCAGGCCTGCACCTTGGCGGCATCCATCGGCAGATTTGAGCGCAACGACACGCTGGTGATGCCGCTGTCGTGCACGTGGTCAGGGCTGTGGTCGTGGTCGTGCCCGCAGTGCTCGTCATGCACATGCGGCGGCGCCAGAAAGTCAGGCTCCAGCGTGGTGATGCGCTGCAGGTCGAAGCCGCCGCGGCCCAGCACGCTGGCCAGCGGCACCTGGCTGCGCTGCGCGCGCTGGATGGGCGCCAGCGGGTTCAGACGCCGCAGCGCGTGTTCGACCGAGCGCAGTTCGGCCTCGGTGACGAGGTCGGTCTTGTTCAGCACCAGCTGGTCGGCGAAGGCGATCTGCTCCACCGCCTCGCGGCTGTCGGCCAGGCGCGCCGTGATGTGGCGCGCGTCGACCAGCGTGGTGATGCTGTCCAGCCGTGTCGCCGCACGCAGCTTGGGGTCGACGAAGAATGTCTGCGCCACCGGGCCGGGGTCGGCCAGGCCGGTGGTCTCGACGATGATGGCGTCGAAGGCGCCTGGCCGCTGCAACAAGCTGTGCAGCGTGCGGATGAGGTCGCCGCGCACGGTGCAGCAGATGCAGCCGTTGTTCATCTCTAACAGCTCTACGTTGCTGTGCTTGATCAACTCAAGGTCGATGCAGATTTCGCCATACTCGTTGACGATGACGGCGTAGCGGTGGCCGTGGTCTTCGCTCAGGATGCGATTCAGCAACGTTGTCTTGCCGGCGCCGAGGTAACCCGTCAACACGGTGACGGGGATGCGCGGTCTGCTCACTGCCAGGGCTTCACTGCCACGGCAGCAGGCTGACGTGAATGACGTCGGGCGAATAACCGCCGCCCACCGCCTTGATCGCCGTGTCGGCGTCTTTCAAACCGAAAGTGTGGGTCGTCACCATCTCCAGCGGAAAGCGGTG